>NZ_JBFASK010000005.1:122160-138323 GCF_040677675.1 Streptomyces sp. NPDC053755
CCGCTCAGGCGAAGTTCCCCGCCCTACACCGTGGGCGGGCCGCTCAGGCGAAGCTCCCCGCCCTGCACCGTGGGCGGGCCGCTCAGGCGAAGTTCCCCGCCCTACACCGTGGGCGGGCCGCTCAGGCGAAGCTCCTCGCCCTCCGCCGCCGTCAGGACGCTGTCGAGGAGCCCGGGAAAGAGCGCGTCCAGGTCGTCCCGTCGCAGGGCGTTGAGCTTGGCGGTGCCGCGGTAGATCTGCTGGATGACGCCGCTCTCGCGCAGCACCCGGAAGTGGTGCGTCGTCGTGGACTTGGTCACCGGGAGGTCGAAGCGGGAGCAGCTCAGCTCCACCCCCTCACGGGCCATGTCGCGCACGATCCGCAGCCTGACCGCGTCCGACAGCGCGTGCAGCACACCCTCCAGGCGGATCTCGTCCCGCGTGGGGTGGTCGAGGACCCGGGGGTTGGTCGCGGTCGTCACGGCGGCTCCTCTTCGTCGGGGGTACGCGCTCATTGTACGAGGGACCTCGTAGTTTGACAGATGCCGTACTACGACGAGTATCGTACGAGCATCCCGTCAGGCCCCCTGAAACGGAGTCGCCATGAGCGCCGCCCTGTTCGAGCCCTACACCCTTCGGTCGCTGACCGTCCCCAACCGTGTGTGGATGGCGCCGATGTGCCAGTACTCGGCGGACGCGTCCGGCCCGAACGCGGGCGTCGCGAACGACTGGCACTTCGCGCACTACGCCTCCCGCGCCACCGGCGGCACCGGTCTCATCCTGGTGGAGGCGACGGCCGTCACCCCCGAGGGCCGGATCAGCCCGGCCGACCTCGGCATCTGGAACGACACCCAGGCCGCGGCACTGGGCAGGATCGCCCGCTTCCTCAAGGAGCACGGCACCGTCCCCGGCATCCAGATCGGTCACGCCGGGCGCAAGGCCTCCACCAACCCGCCCTGGGTGGGCCGCGGCCCGGTCGGCGAGGACGGCCACGGCTGGCAGCCGGCGGGACCGAGCCCCCTCGCCTTCGCCGAGGGTCACCCCGTGCCGACCGAGCTCACCACCGAGAGGATCGAGGAGATCGTCGGGCAGTTCGCCGACGCGGCCCGCCGCGCCCTCACCGCCGGGTTCGAGGTCATCGAGGTGCACGGCGCCCACGGCTACCTCATCGGCGAGTTCCTCTCCCCTCACAGCAACCGCCGCACGGACGCCTACGGCGGCTCCTTCGAGAACCGCACCCGCCTGGCCCTGGAAGTGGTCGACGCCGTACGGGCCGTGTGGCCCGAGGAGCTGCCGGTCTTCTTCCGGATCTCGGCCACGGACTGGCTCGGTGAGCAGGGGTGGACGGTGGACGAGACCGTCCGCTTCGCCGCCCTGCTGCGCGAGCACGGCGTGGACCTCCTCGACGTGTCCAGCGGCGGCAACGGCGGCCCCGCCGACATCCCGGTCGGCCCCGGCTACCAGGTGCCCTTCGCCGCCCGCGTGAAGGCCGAGACCGGGCTTCCGGTCGCCGCCGTGGGCCTGATCACGGACAGCGGGCAGGCCGAGAAGATCGTCGCCAACGGGGAGGCGGACGCCGTCCTGCTCGGCCGCGAGCTGCTGCGGGACGCGTCCTGGGCCCGCCGGGCGGCACGCGAGCTGGGCGCCGAGACGCACGCGCCGAGCCCCTACGCCTGGGCGATCTGAGGCGGCGGCGGGCCGCGCGGGGCACGCTCCGCCCGGCCCGCCCCGCCCCCGCGGGCATGACGCGGAACACGCCTCCGACCTGGGAGGACGCCTCTTCGGAGGGCCACTGTCAGTGGTCGGGTGCAGACTGGCCCGTATCCGCGACAACGGCGTCCTGGAGGTATCGGCCATGCCCGAGGCAGTACTCACCGTAGGCACCCGCAAGGGCCTGTTCATCGGCCGCAGGCGCGCGGGCCGGTGGGAGTTCGACGACCCCCACTTCAACGCGCAGGCGGTCTATTCGATCGGCATCGACACCCGCCGCGGCGCGCCTCGGCTGCTCGTGGGCGGTGTGAGCGATCACTGGGGCCCGTCGGTGTTCCACTCCGACGACTTCGGGGCGACCTGGACCGAACCGCCCACGCCGGCGGTGAAGTTCCCCCAGGACACCGGCGCTTCGCTGGAGCGGGTCTGGCAGTTGCACCCCGCCCCGGCCCACTCGCCGGACGTGGTCTACGCCGGGACGGAGCCCGCCGCGCTGTTCAAGTCCGTCGACGGCGGCGCTTCGTTCGAGCTGGTGCGACCCCTGTGGGAGCACCCGACGCGCTCCCGCTGGGAGCCGGGCGGCGGCGGCGAGGCCGTGCACACCATCGTCACCGACCGGCGGGACCCCGACTCCGTGACGGTCGCGGTGTCGGCCGCCGGAGTCTTCCGCACCCGGGACGGCGGCGCGAGCTGGGCGCCTTCCAACCACGGCGTCTCGGCGGTCTTCCTGCCCGATCCGAATCCGGAGTTCGGCCAGTGCGTGCACAAGATCGCGCAGGACGCCGGCGACCTGGACCGGCTGTATCTGCAGAACCACTGGGGTGTCTACCGCAGCGACGACGCGGGCGGGAAGTGGACGGACATCGGAGGCGGACTCCCGTCCGACTTCGGCTTCACCGTCGCCGCCCACCCCCACCGCCCCGACGTGGCCTATGTGTTCCCCATCAACGCCGACAGCGACCGCGTGCCGGCGGAGCGCCGCTGCCGGGTCTACCGCACCAGCGACGCCGGCGGCAGCTGGGAACCGCTGACGAACGGACTTCCGCAGGGCGACCACTACGGCACCGTGCTGCGGGACGCGATGTGCACGGACGGCGGTGACCCCGCGGGCGTCTACTTCGGGAACCGCAACGGCGAGGTGTACGGCAGCGCGGACGACGGCGACAGCTGGGAGCTGCTGGCGGAGCACCTGCCGGACGTGCTGTGCGTACGGGCGGCGGTGATCGACTGAGGGCGGCGGACCGTCGGCGACGACGGACGGCGACCGAGGCACCGAGGCACCGAGGCGGACGGTGACCGGCACGGGTGATGACCGTCCGGGACCTGACGGTCCGGGGGACGATCCCGTACGGGCGCGGGGCGCTGCGCCAGTAGAGTGACGGCCGTGGCAGCACGACCGTTGAATGAGATCGTCGAACCGGGGTGGGCGCACGCGCTCGCGCCCGTGGCCGAACGCGTCGCCGCTATGGGCGACTTCCTGCGACAGGAGATCGCCGCCGGGCGCACCTACCTCCCCTCCGGGGCCAACGTCCTCCGGGCGTTCCAGCAGCCGTTCGACGAGGTGAGGGTCCTCATCGTCGGTCAGGACCCCTACCCCACCCCGGGGCACGCCGTGGGGCTGAGCTTCTCGGTGGCCCCGGACGTGCGGCCGCTGCCGCCCAGCCTGGAGAACATCTTCCGCGAGCTGAACACCGACCTGGGGATCGACCGCCCGTCGAACGGCGATCTGACCCCCTGGACCCGGCAGGGAGTGCTGCTGCTCAACCGCGCGCTCACCACGGCTCCGCGCAAGCCGGGCGCGCACCGGGACAAGGGCTGGGAGGCGGTGACGGAGCAGGCCATCAGGGCGCTGGCCGCCCGGGGAAAGCCGCTGGTGTCCGTGCTGTGGGGACGGGACGCGCGCAATCTGCGACCGCTCCTCGGCGATCTTCCGGCCATCGAGTCCTCGCACCCTTCCCCGATGTCGGCGGACCGCGGCTTCTTCGGCTCCCGGCCGTTCAGCCGCACCAACGAACTGCTCCTGCGCCAGGGGGCGCAGGAGGTCGACTGGCGGCTCCCGTGACCGTCCGGCGGCCCGGATGACGGCCGGCGACTGGGTCCTGGGGGTCGACTCGGGAGGCTCGGGGCTGAGGATCGCCCTGGCCCGCGCCGGGGACGGCCGCGTGGTGGAGAATGTCTCCTCACGCGAGCCGGTGCCGACCGGACCGCGCGGGATCGAGGCCGCCGCCCTCCTCCGGCAGCTGCTGCCCGCCGCCGAGGCGATGCGTCGGCGGGCCGCAACCGTCGGCCCTCCGGCCGCCGTGGCGATCGGGGCCGCCGGGATGGCGACCCTCGGGGACGACGTGCGCGCGGTGCTGCCCGGCGCCCTGGAGCAGGCACTCGGGGTGCGGAGGCTGGCGCTGGCGGCCGACGCCGTCACCGCCTACGCCGGCGCGCTCGGGCAGCGGCCCGGGGCGGTCGTCGCGGGCGGCACGGGAGCGATCGCGCTCGGCACCGACCTGACCACCTGGCGCAGGGCCGACGGCTGGGGTCACCTGCTGGGCGACTGCGGCAGCGGCGCGTGGATCGGCCGGGCCGGTCTCGAGGCGGCGATGCGGGCACACGACGGCCGGCGCGGGGGCTCCGACGCGCTGCTGGCCAGAGCGGAGGAGCGGTTCGGTCCGGCCGACGGGCTGCCCGGCGCGCTCTATCCGCGGACCGACCGGGCCGCCGTACTGGCCTCCTTCGCGCCCGACGTGGCGCGGTGCGCCGCCGAAGGCGATCCGGTGGCGGCGGACGTCCTCGCCCGCGCCGCCGCGCACATCGCCGAGGCGGCGGCCGCCGTCTGCCCCGACGGCGAGGGGTGCGATGTCGCGCTGACGGGCGGGCTGTTCAGGCTGGGCGACCCCCTGCTCGTGCCCCTGGCCAAGGCGCTCGCGGACCGACTTCCGCACGCGCGTGCCGTGTCCGCCGCCGGCGATCCGCTCACCGGCGCCGTCACGATCGCCTCGGCCCTCGCCTCCGGGTCGCTGCGGCTGCCGCGCGACCCCCGGTTGCTGGAGGTTCGGCCTTCCGGGACCTCCGGCGGATTGCGGCCGGACGCGACGTAAAGAGCGGTTCGGACATACAGGGGCAGATGACGCTCGACCGCACCTCACCGAACTGCGCGGCGGGCAAAACCAGTAGCATGCGGGCGCATGAGCTCCCCCACTGGGCCTGCTTCCGGCCTGCCTGTACGAATGCCGCGACCCCGCCAGACCGGACGGCACCGTCGCCCCGAACCCGCGGCGGCGCCCGAGGGCGCTCCCGCACTCGTCCTCGCCGTCCCCGGCACCCCGTCGGCCGCCATACGCTCGCTGGCCGACGAGGTCGTGAGCATCGCCCGCTCCGAGCTGCCCGGCCTGGAGGCCGCGATCGGCTACCTGGACGGTGACGACGACGAGTACCCCACCCTGGCCACCGTCCTGGCCCGCGCCGCCACGCTGCGCACCGAGCGGTACCAGCTGGCCCTGGCCGCCGGCCGCGAGGCCAGCGCCCCGGAGGGCCCTGCCGCCATCGTGGTCCCGCTCCTCGCCGGCCCCGACAGCGCCCTGATGCGCCAGATCCGCCAGGCCGTCATGGACAGCGGCAACCTGGCCGAGCTGACCGACGTCCTCGGCCCGCACCCGCTGCTCGCCGAGGCCCTGCACGTGCGCCTGTCGGAGGCCGGTCTGGCCCGCGCCGACCGCGCCCGCCTGTTCACGGTCGCCACGGCCGCCGACGGCATCGTCCTCGCCACGGTCGGCGGCGAGGAGGCGGTCCAGGCCGCCGGCATCACGGGCATGCTGCTGGCGGCGCGCCTGGCCGTCCCCGTCATCGCCGCCGCGCTGGACCAGGAGGGTTCCATCACCGCGGTCGCCGAGCAGCTCCGCGGCTCCGGCTCCGAGCAGCTGGCCCTCGCGCCGTACCTGATCGGCCCCGAGCTGGCCGACGGCCTGCTCGACGCAGCCGCGAAGGAGGCGGGCTGCGCCGCCGCCGAGCCCCTCGGCGCGTACCCGGCCATCGGCAAGCTGGTGCTCTCGCAGTACACCGCCGTGCTGGGCATCGCCCCGCAGCAGCCGCAGGGCGCCCCTGCCCTCTGACCCCGCGCGGCGACGCGGGCACGGGCCCAGAAGCGTACGGGAGGGTCCGCACCGGCACATGTGTGCCGGTGCGGACCCTCCCGTGCGTCGTACGGCGGCCCGGCGGACAGGTGGCCGCGCCGTCCGCCGGCCGGCGGGGTTCAGCCGAAGGTCACGCAGGTGGCCGCCGGGGCCTCGACGGCGCCGGCCCGGTGGGGTACGCCGGTCCCCCGGTCGATGTCGAACCAGGTGACGTCGCCGGAACGCTCGTTGGCCGCGTACAGGCGCCGGCCCGTGGGGTCGAGGGCCAGGTCGCGGGGCCAGTGCCCCCCGCAGGGGACGGTGGTGACGAGCGCGGCCTTCTCGCCGCTCTCGTCGAGGGCGAGGACGGCGAGGGAGTCGTCGCCGCGCACGGCGGCCCAGACGAAGCGGCCGTCGGGTGCCACGACGACCGCGGAGGGGTAGCTCGGCCGGGTGGCGTCCTCGGGCAGGACGGGCGTCTCGCCGAGCGGGAGGAGCACTCCGGCCGCGGCGTCCCAGCGGCACACGGTCAGGGTCGGTTCGAGTTCGTTCAGGACGTAGGCGTGCGTGCCGGCCGGGTGGAAGGCCAGGTGGCGGGGTCCGGTGCCGGGGCGCAGTGCGGTCTCGCCGTGGAGCCGCAGAGCGCCCGTCGTGGCGTCCACGGCGTAGACGCGGACGGAGTCGGTGCCGAGGTCCACGGCGGTCACCCACCGGCCGCTGGGGTCCGGCAGCACCTGGTGGGCGTGCGGGGCGCTCTGGCGGTCGGTGACGGGACCGAGGCCCTCGTGGCGGGCGAGGCCGACGGCGGCGTGGGGCGGTCCGTCCTCGGACAGCGCCAGGACGCTGACGCTGCCGGAGGAGTAGTTGGCCGTGAGGAGGTGCCCGGAGGCGACACAGAGGTGCGTCGGCCCCGCGCCGCCGACGGGCACGGGGGCGCCGAGGGGGCGGGGCGCGGCTCCGGTGACGTCGAAGGCGGCCGCGGCCCCCTCGTCGGTCTCCGAGACGGCGTAGAGGGTCCCCCCGGCGAGGGTGAGGTACGACGGGTCGGTGACGGCGTCACTCGCGCCGGTGATGTGCAGGGCCCCCGTTTGGGTGTCCACGTCGGCCGCGAGGACGCCGCGGCCCCCAGCGGAGGTGAAGGACCCGACGTAGGCCCGCACGCGCCCCTGCGCCCGTTCGTGTGCCCCGCCATGTCCCTGACCAGCCTCGGTGCTGCCCTGTCCCGCGTCCGCGTCGCGCACGGCGCCTCCCCTCTCCGCCGGCCGGTCACGGTTGGCCGGCCCTCGTCCCGGCCGACGGTAGCAGCGGTCTAGACCAAGCGGGATCGCCGGGCGAAGGCTTCAGGCCGCTCGGGGGCCGGGGCCCGTCCCGTGCGGGCGCCTGCCGGCCGGGCGAGGGACGCCGGGCCGGGCCGGCCGGCGGTCAGGCCGCAGGGATCAGCGGGGCGCCCGGGGCGGTGCGGAGGGGGGTCGCGAGGTCGACGAGGGCGCGTTCCAGGCTGTGGAGGTGGCCGAGGGCCGCTTCGGCTCCGGGGTGGTGGGGAGGCAGTGCGGCGGCGGTGGCGGCGGTGCTGTCCCGGTCCGCCGGACGGGCGGGTGGGACGAGGGCGTGGACGGCCGCCTCGACCCGCCAGGACGCGGCGGCCAGGCGGGCGTCGTGCGAGGCGTCGGGGTCGGCGGCGACCGCCGCGAGCCCCTTGATCTCGCGGGCGCAGTCGTCCAGCAGGGCGAGCACCCGGCGGGCCCGGGCCTTGCGGGCGCGCAGCGGGCTGAGCGGATGGACCAGCGGGGCGAGCGAGAGGCGCACCCGGCCGAGCAGCAGTTCCAGTTCGGCGGCGTGGGGTGCCGGGTCGGCGTGCGGATCGCCCGCGAGGCGTCGCGCGGCCGCGGTCGTGCAGGCGTGCACACAGGTGACGGCCCGCTCGATCCACGCGTTGGTGGCCGCGTGGGTGGTGACGGGGAGCAGGGCGACGCCGACGGCGGCGCCGAGCGCCCCCACGGCTGTCTCCTCGAAGCGGAGCAGCAGGAGGCCGGGGTGCAGCACGCCGAGCAGGCCGTACAGCAGGCCCGCCATGACGGTGACGAAGAACATCATCCAGCTGTACGAGAGCGGGGCGGTGTAGAAGATGCCGAAGACGCAGACGGCGACGAGGGCGGCGGTCGGGGCGGGCGCGCCGGCCAGCGGGATCGCGACGAGGAGTCCGGCGGCGATGCCGGTGACCGTGCCCACGACCCGGCGGAAGCCGCGGACCAGGGTCTCGCCGCGCGAGGCGGTGTTGACGAAGATCCACCAGGCGGTGCCGACGGCCCAGTACCACCGCTCGTGCGAGATGAGCTGTCCGGCGGCGAGCGCGACGGCGCAGGCGACGGTGGCCTGGAAGGCCTGTCGCGTGGTGGGCCGGGCCAGTCCCGTTCCCGGGAGCGGGGCGGGGGCGGCGGGCGGCGGGACGCGCCGCTCGATGCACCAGGCCACGTGGCGGAGCGCGCCGCAGACCACGAGGGCGAGGCCGACGGCCGTGTACAGCTCCGGCAGCTGCGCGGGCAGCGCGTGCAGGAACTGGGTGACGAAGAACATCATGAACGCGAAGATCCCGAGCGCGTGGCCGCGCGGGCCCCAGCGGCGCGCGTACACCCCGGCGAAGACGACCAGGAGCCAGGCGGTGTCGCGCAGGAGCGGCGTCCCGTGCAGGGCGGTGGCCAGCGCGAGGACGGGGAAGCCGACGGCGGGCAGCAGGGCGGTGGTGACGGCTTGGCGCCGGACGGTGGGATCGCCGACGGTGAAG
The DNA here is from genome assembly GCF_040677675.1 of Streptomyces sp. NPDC053755. Classification (NCBI taxonomy): domain Bacteria; kingdom Bacillati; phylum Actinomycetota; class Actinomycetes; order Kitasatosporales; family Streptomycetaceae; genus Streptomyces; species Streptomyces sp. NPDC053755. Next base: position 130,732 of record NZ_JBFASK010000005.1, read on the forward strand.
AGCGCGAGCAGCGCGGCGAGGCCGCCGGTGAGGGAGGCCGTGAGGGAGAGACCGGCAAGCTCGGCCGCGGTGACCGAGAGCGCGACGCCGAGCACGGCGCGCGTGGAGACGCGCAGCCGCACGCGGCCCGGGTCCGGGGCCACGAACATCTGCCGGGCGAGCCGGCGGACGAGCCCTCGGCTCTTCTTCACGACGGTGATCCCGCCCCCGCTGTGGTCCAACGCACCCTCTTCGCGTGATCTCGTGCCCCGGCCTGCTTGTGGCGGCCGCCGGACATGGGAAAGGCGCCGCGGGTCCGGTACCGGCCGCGTCGCCGGACCGGCGCGTGCGCGGCGCCGTCTCTACGTTCTCACCCGAGGAAAACACCTGATCACCCACTGGCTCAACTCGGCGCCGCACCACTGTGCCATTGGTACAGTCTTCGCGGGTAGATCGAGGCCAGAAGGAGGCCAACGGACCATGGCGGTGGACGAGCTCGACACACGCATCCTGCGACTGCTGATGGAGAGGCCGCGCACGAGCGTGCGCGAGTACGCGCGGATCCTGGGGGTGGCGCGGGGCACCGTGCAGGCGCGGATCGACCGGCTGGAGCGGGACGGCGTGATCATGGGGACCGGCCCCTTCCTCTCCCCCGCCGCGCTCGGCCATCCCGTCCTCGCCTTCGTCCACATCGAGGTGACCCAGGGGCACCTCGACGAGGTGGGCGACGCGCTCGCGGCCGTTCCGGAGATCGTGGAGGCGTTCTCGATCACCGGCGGCGGGGATCTGCTGACACGGGTGGTGGCCCGGGACAACGGTCACCTGGAGGACGTCATCCAGCGGCTGATCCGGCTGCCGGGGGTGGTCCGCACCCGTACGGAGATGGCGTTGCGCGAACGCGTCCCGCACCGGCTGCTCCCCCTGGTGGAGTCGGTGGGCCGGGCGACGGCCCGCGGCGACCGGGGCGGAGCGGACCCCGGCACCGCCTGATCTCCGTCCGCGCGAGGGCCGGGGGCCGGAAGGAGTCAGCAGGGACTCGATGGGGTCGGCCTGGCACGCGGAGGGCTCAGTAGACGTCGCGGACGTACCGCTTCTCGGCCGCGAGCTGCTTGACGTACGCGGCGGCGGCCTCCTCGCCGAGGCCGCCGTGCGCGACGGCGATGTCGCGCAGTGCCCGGTCGACGTCCTTGGCCATCCGGCCGGCGTCGCCGCAGACATAGAAGTGGGCGCCGGAGCGCAGCCACGACCACAGCTGCGGGCCGTGCTCCCGCATCCGGTCCTGGACGTAGACCTTGGCGCGCTGGTCGCGGGAGAAGGCGGTGTCCAGGCGGTCCAGGGTGCCGTCGGCGAGCAGGGCGGTGAGCTCCTCCTCGTAGTAGAAGTCGGTGGCGCGGTGCTGTTCGCCGAAGAACAGCCAGTTCGGTGCCCGGTGGCCGAGGGCCCGGCGCTCTTCGAGGAACCCGATGAAGGGGGCCACGCCCGTGCCGGGGCCGACCATCACCATCGGGGTCGCGGGGTCCGCCGGGGGCCGGAAGTGCGGGGCGGCGCGGACGAAGACCGGGACCGTGGCGACGTGGGCCGCGTCGGCGAGGAACGGCGAGCAGACGCCCTTGCGGGGGTGGCCGCGGCGGTTGTCGTAGCGGACGACGGAGACGGTGAGCGAGACCCGGTGCGGGTCGGTCAGCGGGCTGGAGGAGATCGAGTACAGACGGGGCTGGAGGCGCCCGAGCACCTCGGCCCACTCCTGCGCGCCGGCCCGGACGGGGTGCTCGGCGATCACGTCGACGGCCTGGCGGCCCCAGGACCACTGGGCGAGCCCGTCCTTGTTGTCGGGGCGGAGCAGGCGCTTCAGGTCCCGGTCCCCGCTCCGTTCGGTGACGAACCCGAGGAGCGCGGGGGTGAGCCGGGTGATGTCGAGGTGGCGGTGCAGGGCCTCCCCGAGGGGGACGGCGTCCAGGCCGGGCAGTTCGACGGGCGCGTCGGCGTCCAGGCCGGTCACGGCCAGCCATTCGGCCACGAGTCCGGGGCAGTTCACGGGCTGTACGCCGAGGGCGTCGCCGGTCTCGTAGAGGAGCGGGGTCCCGCTCAGGCTCGTGTCGAAGGTGAAACGCCTGACCTCCTTGGCCGCTCCCGGCAGGCTCAGCAGCCGGTTGCCCCGGAGCCGGGCCGGGACGGGGGCGGGCTTGGGGCGCGCGGCCCGGGGCGGTGCGGGTGCGGCGTCGGGCCCGGCTCCGGTCCCGGTGGGCGCCTGCGGCCCGCCGGTGGGGCCGGTCAGGCCGGTGAGGACCCGGTCCAGCCAGACGTGGGCGGAGGGTTCGAAATCCGGTTCGCAGTCGGTACGGGGGGCCAGGCGCACGGCCCCCAGCTCGTCCAGGCGCCGGTCCAGGCGTCGCCCGTGGCCGCAGAAGTCGGCGTAGGAGGAGTCCCCGAGGGCGAGCACCGCGTACCGCCGGCCGTCGAGGCGCGGGACGTCGGGAGCGGTGAGCGCGTCCCAGAACCCCGAGCCGTTGTCGGGCGCGTCCCCGTCCCCGAAGGTGCTGGTGATCAGCAGGAGGTCGGCCGCGGGCGGCAGGGTCCGGGGGTCGGTCTCGTCCATGCCGGCGAGAGCGGCCCGGTGTCCGGCCGCCGTGAGGCGCTCGGCGGCGGCCGCGGCGAACTCCTCGGCGTTGCCGGTCTGCGAGGCCCACAGCACGACGACCTCGCGGACCGCCGCCCGCGGCGACGCGTCCGCGCCGCTCGCCTCCCCTGCCGGGGTCCGGGAGTAGAGGCCGGCGAGGACGCCGTTCACCCAGCGGGCGTGCTCCTCGCCGAACGGCGCCCCGGGGGGAAGGACGGGCACGCCCGGCGCGCCCGAGTCCAGGCCGGCGAGGAAGCCGACGAGGTACTGCCGTTCCTGTTCGGACAGGACGGGCGGCGGGGTGGGAACGAGACCGAAGGCGGCGGCGGGGCCGGCCGGAAGGACGGCGCTGGGGAGCAGGGGGCCTGCAGCGGAGGGGACGGCGCTCGGGATCACGGTCCGCGGTCCGTCCGGGGCCACGCCGTCCGTCCCGGGACGGCTTTCCGTACGGCTTCCGTCGGGGGTCCCGGTGAGGCTCCCGGCGGGCGTCCCGGCGGCCGGGAACGGCCGGTCCGTCGCGGAGGCCGGGAACGGCCGGTCCGTCGCGGAGACGGCGGCCTTGGCGAGGGCCACGGCGCAGACCTTCAGCTCGGGCTGGAAGGACAGCGGATCGACCGCGTCGTTGGTGACGGCGTTGACGCTCAGGTCGGGGCCGAAAAGGTCGTTCCAGTGGAACGGGGCGAAGCAACAGCCCGGCGCGACCCGGTCCGTGAGGACCGCGGGCAGGACGGCCCTGCCGCGGCGCGAGGTGATCGCGACCCGGTCGCCTTCCGTGATGCCGAGCCGTTCGGCGTCGTCGGGGTGCAGTTCGACGAAGGGCGCGGGGTTGAGCTTGTTGAGCTTGGCGACCCGGCCGGTTTTCGTGAGGGTGTGCCACTGGTGCTGGAGGCGACCGGTGTTGAGCACGAAGGGGTGCTCGTCGTCGGGCATCTCGGCCGCGTCGATGTGCGGACGCGGGTGGAAGACGGCCCGGCCGCTCGCCGTGGGGAAGACCGGACCGGAGCCGGGGGCGTCGACGTACCGGATGGGGTTGCGCGCGGGACCCCCCGGGGCGGCGGGCCACTGGACGGAGCCGGCACGCAGGCGTTCGTAGGTCACCCCGCCGAGGTCGTAGCCGGTCTGCGGGTTCCCGGCGCGCTTGATCTCCTCGAAGACCTCCTCGGCGCTGTCGTAGGCGAACGCCTTCTCGTGTCCCATGGCCTGGGCGACGCGGGCGATGATCCGCCAGTCGGCCAGGGCTTCACCGGGCGGGTCGGCGGCCGCCTGGGCGAGGGTGAGGTTGCGTTCGCTGTTGATCAGTACGCCGTCGGTCTCGGTCCACAGGGCGGCGGGCAGGACGATGTCGGCGTAGGCGTTGGTCTCGGTGTCGGCGAACGCGTCCTGGGCGATGACCAGTTGGGCGGCGCGCAGCCCCTCGACCACGGTGCGGCGGTTGGCGACGGAGGCGACGGGGTTGGTGCAGATGATCCAGCACGCCTTGATCTCGCCGTCGGCCATCCGCCGGAACAGGTCGACCGTGCCGCGGCCGAAGCCGTCCTCGCGCAGCGTTCCCGGAGCGAGGTCCCACAGCTCCTCGGTGAAGGCCCGGTCCTCGGCCACCAGGGCCGACCGCTGACCGGGCAGGCCGGGGCCCATGTAGCCCATCTCGCGCCCTCCCATGGCGTTGGGCTGGCCGGTCAGCGAGAAGGGGCCCGAGCCGGGGCGGCAGATCGCGCCGGTGGCGAGGTGGAGGTTGACGAGGGCGTTGGTGTTCCAGGTGCCGTGGGTGGACTGGTTGAGGCCCATGGTCCAGCAGCTGGTCCATTCGGCGGCCGCGCCGATCCACGCGGCGGCGGTACGGATGTCCTGCTCGGGTATGCCGGTGATCCCGGCGACGACGGCGGGCGGGTAGTCGGCGAGGAAGGCGGGCATCGCGTCCCAGCCTTCGGTGTGGGCGGCGATGAAGCCGGGGTCGGTGTGCCCGTTCTCGTGCAGCAGGTGGAGCAGTCCGTTGAGCAGGGCGAGGTCCGTGCCGGGCCGGATGCGCAGGAAGAGGTCCGCCTTGTCGGCGGTGGCGGTGCGCCGGGGGTCGACGACGATCAGCCTGGCGCCGGCCTTGACGCGTTCCATCATGCGCAGGAAGAGGATGGGGTGGCAGTCGGCCATGTTGGAGCCGATGACGAGGAAGACGTCGGCTCTCTCGAAGTCGTCGTAGGAGCCGGGGGGCCCGTCGGCGCCGAGGGACAGCTTGTAGCCGGTGCCCGCGCTCGCCATGCACAGCCGCGAGTTGGACTCGATGTGCGGGGTGCCGAGGAAGCCCTTGGCGAGCTTGTTGGCGAGATACTGCGCCTCCAGGCTCATCTGGCCGGAGACGTACAGCGCGACGGCGTCGGGGCCGTGTTCCTCGACGATCTCCCGCAGCCGGCGGGCGGTGTCGGCCAGGGCTTCGTTGGTGCCGACGGGGACGGGCCGGCTCTCGCGGTCCGCGCGGACGAGTGCGGTGGTCAGCCGTCCCGGGGCGGACAGCACGTCGGCGGTGGTGGCGCCCTTGGTGCAGAGCCGTCCGGCGTTGGCGGGATGGTCCTTGTCGCCCGTCGCCTTGAGGACCGTACGACGGCCGTCCGGCCCGCGGCCTATGTCGAGGAGCATGCCGCAGCCGACACCGCAGTAGGAGCAGACCGTCCGTACCTGCTCGGCGCCTCGCCGCGGAGTCCGCCTGTCCTGCGTCGTCACCGGGGCGCCTCTCTGTGGAACCGTTCGGACCCCGACGGTACGGAAAAGCCGTTACATCCGTGTCAACCGGGCGGCTCATGATCCGTAACGCGCGTCACACAGGGTGGGGCGGCGGCGTGTGAGGGCCGACGGCAGAAGCGCCCGGCGCCGGAAGGCGGGGTCCGGATGCGCGGGCACGGGGCGATGTGCGCGCGGGGGCGTCGAGGCCCGGACATGCAGTCCCCGGCGGTCCGTCACCGCGCCGCGGGGCCTCGACCGTCGCCGAGGGCCGGGAGCGCGGGAGGAGCTGCCGGGGGCCTGGCCAGAGCCAGCGAGTGGGTCACGCGGGACGGTGAACGTCTTCGCCGTCGAGTGCGGCTCGCTCTGGTTTTCTGGTGTATTGGTGATTTTCCTCCCTTTTCGGCAGACGTCAAGGGCCGAGGGGAGCGCCATCGCATGCGGGACGCGAGAGGGGTGCGGAAGCCGGCGAGCGTGACCGCCCGACGGGAGGCGGACCGGACCCGCGCCTTCACGAGTCCGCAGGACCCGCGGTACGCCCCGCCCCCGCCGTACGCGCGGGATCGCCCTGCCCGACGAGGAGTCGCACCGGATCCGGCAGACGGCGCCGCTCCACCGGCTCCCCGGCATCCCGCCGGTCCCCTCGCCCCTCACGCCGCGCTTCGACCGTTCCAGGAGCGCGCGGTGACGCCCCGCGGATGCAGGGAGTCGATCCGGAAGTCGTGAGCATGGCACCGGTCCGCACCGGCCAGATGCGGGTGGCCAGGCGCCAGTTCCGGATGTACGTGTTCGAGGGCGTCCGGATCCGCCCGTGGCCACAGGCACACGGCGGCGACGGCCGCGACGAGGGCGACCCCGGCCAGGACGGCCGCCGACGCGGCCAGGCCGGCCCGGGCGGCCGTCCAGCCGGCGAGGGGGTAGGTCAGCAGCCAGCAGCCATGAGTGAGGGAGAACCGGGCGGCGAACACGGCGGGCAGGTCGGCGGCGCGCGCCGAGCGGCGCAGGAGCCGTCCGGCGGGTGTCGAGACGGCGGAGCCGGCGGCCCCGAGGATCAGCCAGGCGGCCAGCAGGGCGGGCCAGGACCAGGCGGGCGCGCTCGGGTCCGTCCCCGCGCCGGAGAGCGGCTCGGGCGGCGCGGCAGGCGTCAGCCGCGCCAGGACCGGTGCGAGCGCCAGGAGCGTCAGGACGGCGGTCAGGGCGAAGGCCGCGGGCAGCATCAGGGTCCGCTCACGGTGCCGGTCGAGCGCCCGGGGCAGCGCCAGGGCCACCACCATGGAGCCGGCGCCGTACGCGCCGAGGGCGAGGGAGACGTCGCCAGCGGTACGGCCGAGGGTGTCCCGGACCAGGACCACGGTGTCGACGAGGACCATCGCGCCGCCCGCGGCGACGGCGAGGTCGAGCGCGATGAGCGCGCGCAGGCGGGGAGTGGCGAGGACGAGGCGGGTGCCGAAGCCGGCTTTCGCGTAGAGGCCGCCGGTCCGCTCGACGGGCGCGGGCCGCGGGAGCAGGACGGAGAGGACCAGCGCGCCCGAGGCGAGGAAGCCGAGGGCCGTACCGGCGAAGAGCAGGCTGGGGGAGACGAGCGTGAGCAGCGCCGCGGCGAGGAGGGGACTGAACAGGTTCTCCAGGTCGTAGGCGAGGCGCGAGAGCGAGAGGGCACGGGTGTAGTCGCGCTCGTCCGGCAGGACGTCCGGGATCGTCGCCTGGAAGGTGGGGGTGAAGGCGGCGGACGCGGCCTGGAGCAGCAGGATCAGGGCGTAGACCTGCCACACCTGGGTCACGAACGGCAGGGCGAGGGCGGCCGCCGCGCGTATCAGGTCCGCGGAGACGAGCAGCGCCCGCCGGGGTATGCGGTCGGCGAGGGCGCCGACCACGGGGGCGATGCCGATGTACGCGGTCATCTTGAGGGCCAGCGCGGTGCCGAGGACGGCCGAGGCGTCGGAGCCCGCGAGGTCGTAGGCGAGCAGGCTGAGAGCGACGGTCGCGAGGCCGGTGCCGGCCAGCGCGACGATCTGGGCGATGAGGAGATGCCGGTAGGTGCGGTGACGCAGGATCGAGAGCATGGGCCGCCCCCACTCGGACAACGGCGGGACACGAGAGGACACCACCGTAGCCGACGTGTGCACACGTGCGCACATGTTGATTCCTGGACGGCCTCCCTCTCGCGCGACGGGAGCTCGCGCCGCCGCATCGCCAGGGGTCGCGACGCCGGTGCGTCGTCGGGGGCCACGTCAGTCGTCCCGGGCCTCGCCCGTCACCCGACGGCCGGCGTCGTGGGGAGCCACGG
>NZ_JBFASK010000005.1:138421-162990 GCF_040677675.1 Streptomyces sp. NPDC053755
GCCGCGAGGCCGTCCGGGGCGGCGGGCGTCAGTCGTGCCAGGGTTCGCCCGTCACCCGACGGCCCGCATCGTGGGGAGCCACGCCGCGAGGCCGTCCGGGGCGGCGGGCGTCAGTCGTGCCAGGGTTCGCCCGTCACCTGATGGTCGGCATGGCTGATCGCCTCGACGACCAGCCGTCGCATGTGCCCGTCCGGGAGCGTGTACACCACGCGCCGACCGTCCTTGCGGTGCCGGACGAGGCCGCCGAGCCTCAGCTTGGCGAGATGCTGGCTCACGGCCGGCCGCGCGGCACCGCAGGCCTGGGCCAGAGCCGTCACATCGGCCTCTCCGCGCGTCAGCAGCCACATCAGGTGCAGCCGGGTCGGATCCGCGAGCAACGCGAACACCCCGGCGGCGGCGGCCAGCTCGGGGGCACCCGGAGTGCGCTGGTGCGCACCCGGCGCCCCGGCCACCCCGTGCGCCGCCGGGGGTGTCTCGCGTTCTGGCATGTGCCCATCGTAGGCGCGGCCGTCGGGCCTCCCGCCCGCACGAAGAAGCCCCGCCCCCGGCGCACGGCATCGGGGGCGGGGCTCCTCAGGGCATCAGAGTTTGTGCATGCCCTTGTAGGGGCTCAGGATGCGGAGCCGGCTGGCCCCGAAGTCGACGAGAAGAGCGCCCGTCGCTTCCTGGCCGATAACCGTCCCGAGACCGTGACGGTCATGGGAAACGCGGTCGCCGACGGAGAAATCCTTGATCACAGGGTCGGAAGGGGCCGCAAAGGGGCTGGTGGGCAGGTGGCGCCGGGGCGCGGATCGGTTCGTCATCGTGCACCCAGTATGCGCCGCCGGACACACTGAGGAACAGTCTCGAACGCTCGTCCGGTGTATAGGGTCGCCTCGAACGCTCCCCGACGGACGCCCGGATGTACCCTCCCGTTCACCTTCACTCCACCTGACGCTCCGCGACGTCGGTGATCATCGTCGCATCGGGCCCGCGGGACGCACCGCGGCCGTTCATCCGCGCAGGTCCAGGGAGGATCACGGTGCAGCTCCGAGGAACGGGACGCGCGAACCGCCGGGTGGGAGCCGCCACCGCCGTCGCGGCGACGCTGCTGCTCACGGCCTGCGGTGCGGACGGCGGCACCGCAGCACAGGGGGCGGCCGCCGCCGAACCCGTACCGGACATCGCGTGCGCCGACGCGGGCAAGGTGCGCGGCTCCGGCTCCTCCGCCCAGCAGAACGCGATGAAGCGCTGGATCCAGCAGTACCGCCTGGCGTGCCCGGGCGTGGAAGTCGCCTACAACCCGCTCGGATCGGGAGCGGGGGTCGCCCAGTTCCAGCGCGGTGCCACCGCGTTCGGCGGCACGGACCAGGCCCTGAGCGCGCGGGACGTGAAGGACAGCGAGCAGGTGTGCCGAGGCGGGCGTGCCATCGACCTGCCCATGGCGGGCGGGCCGATCGCGATCGGATACCACCTGCCCGGGGTGGCGGACCTGGTGCTCGACGCGCCGACCCTCGCCCGCCTCTTCGACTCCCGGATCACCCGCTGGAACGACCCGTCGATCCAGCGGCTCAACCCGGGCACCACCCTGCCGGACCTGCCGGTCGTCCCGGTCCACCGCGCCGACGACTCCGGCACCACCCAGAACCTCACCGCCTATCTCAGGAGCGCGGCACGGTCGTCCTGGCCGTACCCGGCGGGCAAGCAGTGGCAGGCCGAGGGCGGACAGTCGGGCACCGGCTCGGACGGCGTCTCCGCCGCCGTGAGCCAGACCGAGGGGGCCATCGGCTACTTCGAGCTGTCCTTCGCGGCCAAGCGGAAGATCACCACGGTGCGGATCGCCACCGGCGCCTCCCGGCCCGTCGCGCCGAGCACCGAGAGCGCCTCGCTGGGCATCGCCGAGGCGAAGATCGCCGACGACGGCAAGGACCTGGCGCTCTCGTTGGAGTACACGACCTCGGCGGAGGGCGCGTACCCGATCGTCCTGGTGACGTACGAGATCGTCTGCGACACCGGAAACCGGCCGGAGACGCTCCCGGCGCTCAAGTCCTTCCTCGCCTACACCGCCGGCGAGGAGGGACAGCGTCAACTGCCCGCGATCCACTACGCGCCGCTGCCCGAATCGGTCGCGAGCCAGGTGCGGCAGGTGATCGGCACGCTCTCCTGAGCACCGGTCCACGACGCGCCCTCCCCCGCGTCGCGATCTTCGCCTTTCGGCCCATGGTCCCGCTCGCGCGTGATCGGCCATCCTGAGGGCCGCACGAGAGGAACTCCACCTTCCTCTTGTGCCGGTCCGGCACGGGGGGCCGGACCGGCACGCCAGGCGGGGCAGGGCGCCCCCGTCAACGGCCCAGGCCGCACGGGCCCGTCAAGCCGGCCCTTGTGCCGACCGGAATTGTCGTCAGGTCGCCCAGGCCCGTCAGGCCGCCCAGCCCGCGTCAGCCCGCGTCAGCCCGCGTCAGCCCGCGTCAGCCCGCCCAGGCTCGCGCCAGGGCGACGCGGTTGGGAGCGCCCGACTTGCGCCGTGCCGCGGCCAGGTGCTTCTTCGCGGTCCCCACGTCCACGACCATGCGCCGGGCGATCTCCTCGTCCCGCAGCCCCTCGCTCAGGAGGGCCACCGCCTCCGTCTCGCGCGGTGTGAGCAGCCGCGCCCACGGAGGTCTGGCGTCGAGCAGCCCCGCCGCGATGCGGAGGACCGCCGGCCCGAGCGAACCGAGGAGGGTGACCTCCCGTGCGCCGAAGGCCCGTTCTTCCTCGTCGAACAGGGCGACGCCGAGAAGCAGTCCCGCGTCGGGGCACGACCAGGACTTCGCCATCACCGCGCCGATGCCGGCAGGGCGCAGGAAATCGTCGACGTAGGCGCGCCGTTCGCCGTCGATCAGGTGCTCCACGTCGAGCAGCCTCAGCGGCCGGCCGGACTCCCCGCCGCGCCGGCGCGCGGCCAGGGCGATCGGGTCGAGCCGGTGGAAGCGTTCCCGGTACGGATCCATCGTCGGCACCGCGAGCCCGGACGCCTGCGCCGTGGCGTCCCGGAAGAGCCTGGGGCGCGTGTCCCCGCTGAGCACGGCGGCGTTGCGGAACTCCAGCCGCCCGGCGAGCGATTCGGCGAGCAGGGCGCCCAGTTCCGGCAGCGTACGGGCGGAGTGGCAGTCGGCGACGACGGCGAGCAGCCGGTCGACGTCCGCCACGGGGAGTAAGTCCACGCTGTCCTCCGGGCCGAGCCGGTGATGGTCGGTCACAGCCAGCGTACGAGGCCGTCGCTCTCCGCGCCCGCGGGAAGCGACGGCGGCGCGCCGGGGACGGTACGACCCGGCGTCTCCCCGGGTACGTCGGGCGGTTCACCGGCTCTTCGCCCCGCGGGCCCTGGGGGTCGCCCCTGCGTTCGGCCTTGGCCGTGTCGGCGCGGCACGTTCGGTGCCCGGCGGGTTTCCGGGTCCGGGAGGGGAACGACACGAGGCGGGCGTTCCCCGCGAGGCGCCGGCCCGGGACGGGCGCGCCCACTCTCGGGCGGGCCCTCAAGTGGGGTCGTTCACGACAAGAGGCGGACCGCCGGCCCGTACGCGTCGATCGAGTTCCGCCGCGTGCGGCTCGAAGCGGCCGCGCGGACGCCGAAGCAGCGGGGGCGGGCGGGGCGGGCGCGTACCGCTCAGCAGGGCAAGGGCCGCACGCCGGCGAGACGTTTGGATTCTCGGACGGCTCCTTGGACTCTCGGGCACTTTCCCTGGCCGTCGGGGGCGCCCGCTTGCGAGGGTGGCCGCATGATCGATTCCTCCGCACCCTTTCCCGGTGCCGCCTGGGCCGTCGCACCCGCTTCCTGGTCGGCGAGCGACGGCGTGGTGACCGTCACGGCCGCGGCCGGTACCGACATCTTCACGGACCCGCTGAGCGGGGCGGCGAAGCACGACGCGGCCCTGGCCCTGGCCACGCCCCCGGACGGCGACTGGCAGTTCTCGGCCCGCGTCCGGGTCGACTTCCGGGCGAGCTGGGACGCCGGCGCGCTGATCGTCTGGTCCGACGACGAGCACTGGGCCAAGCTGAACTTCGAGCAGGCCCCGGACGGCACACCGAGCGTGTTCTCCGTCGTCACGCGCGGACGCTCGGACGACGCGGTCGCCGGTCCCGTCGCGTCCCCGGCCCTGTGGCTGCGGATCAGCCGGGTCGACGACGGGTTCGCCTTCCACACCTCGGCCGACGGTGCGACCTGGCGCCTGGTACGGCAGTTCACCCTGAACGCCCCGTCGGCACCGCGGGTCGGCATCGAGGTCCAGTCCCCGGTGGGCGACGGCTGCCGGGTCACGTTCGACACCCTCACCCTCGCCCCCACGCGCCTCAGCGGCCTGAACGACGGGGCGTGATCTTCCGCCCCTGAGCCACCCGGAGGACCTGGGATCCCCCGGGCGGGTGGCCGGGGGACGGGATGCGGGACGCGCCGGAAGCCGTCGCCCACCGCATCCCGGCGGCCCCGACGCCCGGGCACGGCGGCCCTCCCCCGCTCCTCGCCACCCACCACCCGTCACCTGGCGGGCCGCCGGGCCGCCGGGGCATGCGGCCACGCACCCCGCCACGGTGCACACGCAGGCCCCTCGCGTCCACACCTGACCCAGGCGCCACCTGGCCCAGGCGCCACCTGGCCCACCTCACACCGGCTCCGGCGCCCGCCCCCGAAGCCCACGCGCGCCCGAGAGCCCGCCCCACCGCTTCCCGCCGCGCCTCAGCCGGCCGAAAGGTCCAGAACCGACCGGGGGCCGACCGTCCGGCCCCCGCCCTCGCGAACCCGTCCCCCACCCCGGGGCGCCAGGCGCCCCATCGCACCCTGTCCGACCTATTGACGTGCCCATGGCGCACTCCTAGCGTAGCAAGCGCTTTCTATCTCTCTCGTGTCGAGAGCCGCTTTGTCCCCCCTGTCGCCCTGCCGCGCGCAGGCGACCACGGAGAAGAACGAGGCCTCATGAACCCCCGATCCCCCCTGGCTCTACTCGCCTGTTCGGCGCTGGCCGTCGGCGCCGTCGTGGCCCTTCCCGCCACCTCGGCGTCGGCCGCCTCCGTACGTCTCGAAGCCGAGCGCGCCCCTGCCACATGTGACGGAACCATCGACTCCGATTGGTCCGGCTTCTCAGGAAGCGGTTTCTGTAATGGTCGCAATGCCGTGGGCGCGGCAGTCCAGTTCACGGCGGACGCGGCGCAGGCCGGCACCGCGACGCTGAAGCTCCGCTTCGCCAACGGGACCACGACCGCGCGGCCCGCGACCGTCACGGTGAACGGCGCGGCGGTCACGACACCGTCCTTCGAGGGCACCGGCACCTGGGACGCGTGGACGACGAGGACCCTGACGGTGCCACTGAGGGCAGGCGCCAACACCATCCGCCTGAGCCCCACCGCCGCCGCGGGCCTGCCCAACATCGACTCCCTCGACGTGGAGACGGGTGACGCGCCACCGCCGACGAGTTCCGCGCTGTACGTGGCGCCGAACGGCACGGACGGCGCCGCCGGCACTGAGACGGCCCCGACGACGCTCACCTCCGCGATCGGCCGCGTGGCCCCCGGCGGCACGATCTACGTGCGCGGCGGCACCTACCGCTACGCGCAGACGGTCACGATCGCGACCGGCAACAACGGCACCGCCGGCGCCCGCAAGAAGCTGGCCGCCTATCCCGGCGAGACCCCCGTGCTGAACTTCTCGGCGATGGCCGAGGACCCGGCGAACCGCGGGCTCGCCGTGAACGGGTCGTACTGGCACGTCCACGGCATCGTGGTCGAACGGGCCGGCGACAACGGGATCTTCGTCGGCGGCAGCGGCAACATCTTCGAGCGCACGGTGACGCGCTACAACCGGGACACCGGGCTCCAGCTTTCGCGCGCGGCCTCGACCACCCCGCGCGACCAGTGGCCCTCCGACAACCTGATCCTCAGTGCCGAGTCCCACGACAACGCGGACTCCGACGGCGAGGACGCCGACGGCTTCGCCGCGAAACTCACGGTCGGGCCGGGGAACGTGTTCCGTTACGCCGTGGCCCACAACAACATCGACGACGGGTGGGACCTCTACACCAAGACGGACACCGGTCCCATCGGCGCCGTGACCATCGAGGACTCCCTCGCGTACGCCAACGGCACGCTCAGCGACGGCACCGTGAACTCCAACGGCGACCGCAACGGCTACAAGCTCGGCGGCGAGGACATCGCGGTCGACCACGTCGTCCGGCGCAGCATCGCGTACCGCAACGGCAAGCACGGGTTCACGTACAACAGGAACCCCGGGACGATGACCGTGACGGGCAACGTCAGTATCGACAACGCCCAGCGCAACTACACCTTCGAGGCCGGCACCTCGGTGTTCCGCGACAACGTCTCGTGCCGCGCGGGCAGCGGCACCAACGACAAGATCGTGGGCAACGCCGACGGCACGAACCAGTTCTGGTCCGGCTCCAACGGATCCCGCTGCTCGTCCTACGCGGGCGCCCTGGCCTGGTCGTTCGCCACGGACGGCCGCCTCGCCGTGACCTTCGGCGGCGCGCCGGTCACGCCGTAGCGGCTCCGGTCGGCCCGTCGGACTTCCCCCTTCCCCCGCCGGGCCGGCCGGCCGCCCCGGCGCTCGGGTGCCTCGTGACCGCGGGGCGCCCGACGGCGCGCGAGGGTGGTGCGGGCGGGAGCGCGGTCGGGCGCGCTCCCTCCGGCCGGGTGACGTGCGGGCGCGCGGCGGGCTCGCACGGGGCCGGGAGCGCCGCCCGGCCCGGGCGAGGAGCGCGGGGCCGGCCCGCGCGGGGGCGACCGGTTCGCTCAGCGGGCGCCGAAGACCTGGGTCCAGTAGGGCCCGCCGGCCGTGTGGATGCCGATCCCGATCTCCTTGAAGGAGCAGTTGAGGATGTTCGCCCGGTGCCCCGGGCTGTTCATCCAGGACTCCATGACCTGCGCCGCGCTGCTCTGCCCCATGGCGATGTTCTCGCCGTAGGTCGACCACCGGTAGCCGGTGGCCGTGACGCGCTCGCCCGGGCCGTCGCCGTCGGGGTTGGTGTGGTCGAAGTAGTCGCGCGCCGCCATGTCGTCGGAGTGCCCCTGAGCGGCCCGGTCCAGCAGGTCGTTCCCTGCCAGCGGGCCACAGCCCGCCTTCGACCGCTCGGAGTTGACGATGTCGATCACCTGCTGGGCGGTGGAGTCGGGGCGGGCGGCGGCCGACGTGCGCGACCGTGTGCGGGTGGGCTCGGGCGTCGCCTCGGGCGAGGAGGTGCGGGGGGCCGGCGCCGTGCTCGGCGCCGCCTTCGTCGGCGTGGCGGCCTTCGCCGACGGGCTCTTGCTCGGGGTGGGGGACGCCGACGGCGAGAGGGTGGCGGAGGGCGAGGCGGTGGTCGGGTCGAGAGGGGTCGGCAGGGCGGCCCCGGGGGCGGCCGCGCGGGTCGCGTCGACGACGTCCCCGTCCCCGTCGGGGCCGGTGCCGAGGTAGAAGGACCCTCCGGTGACGGCCACCACCGCGAGGCCCGCGGCGACGACGGCGCGGCGGCGGGCGCGCCGCTGCTGCCTGCGGCGGGCACCCCGGGAGCCCTGCCCGGCGGCGCCCCCGTCCCGCCCGGCTCGGTGGCGTGCCGCCCGGGACGGGCCGGACGCGGCCGCCGGGAGGATCTGCGTGGACTCGGCGGCGAGGCCGAAGCCGGCGCTCTCGCGGACCCGCGCGAGCAGAAGCGCCGCCGGAGGGACGAGCAGGAGTCCGGCGAGCAGCCCCTCGGCGGGGACGAGACCGCTCCACAGGCCCGCGCAGTGGGCGCAGCCACGGGCATGGCGGGCTATTCGCTTGCGCCACAGGGCGGAGGGGTGGCCGTCCCAGCCGCCGATCTCGTACCCCAGGGTGGGGCACAACGGGCGCGCCGACAGGGCCCTGACGACGACCCGGGCCGCGTCCAGCTGCGTCTTCATGCGCTGGACGCGGACCGCGGTGTGCTGGGTGGACAGTCCGAGAGCGTCCGCCACCTCGTGCCGGGTCAGCTCTCCCGCGCACTCCAGCCACCACAGGGAGAGCAGGGCCCGGTCGTCCGGCTCCAGCCAGCGGGTCGCCTCGGCGGTCTCGCGCCGCTGACCGGACAGGTTCAGGCGGACCAGTGTCAGGTCCACGAAGTCGGCGCCCGGCTGGGCGACATCGCGGGCCTCGTCCAGGACGCCGGGACGCAGGCCGGTCTGCTGTGCGTGCCAGTGGGTGCGGACCCGGTTCACGGCGATGGCCACCAGCCAGGAGCGGAAGCCGTCCGGGGAGCGCAGGCCGGCAAGCCCGTCGAGCGCGCGCAGCATCGTCTCCTGCACGACGTCGTCGACGTCGTGGTGGCCGTTCATCGCCCGGCCCACGATGTTGTAGACCAGGGGGAGGTAGGCGGCGACGAGCTGGTCCTGCGCCCACAGGTCCCCGCTCTGGGCCGCCCTGACCAGATCCGTACCGCTCTGTACGCCCATGTCCTGTTTCACGCTGCCTGTCCTGCCTGTTGTCGATGCCCAACACTCGGGAGACCGCAGGGCGTCCCTCCGATAACAGAAAACACCGAAGATGTTTTCGGACCGGTCCTGGGTCGAGCCGGCACGCGGCCCGGCCGGAAGGCGACCGGCCGTGTCCGAAGGCACTCTGCCGCGCCTCGCCCGGAACCTCGTCGCTCGCGCGGAGAACGGAGCGAGGAGCGGGCTCACCGCCCCGACGGCCGCCCGGACGCGCCGTCCGTGATCCGGTCCAGGTCCGGCAGCAGCGCGTCCAGCCAGGCGTCCGCCGCATAGTAGCTGTTCGGTGTCGCGGCCGAAACGGCCCCGGTCGCGCCGGGCTCCTCGGGCCACGCGTCCGGGACCGGCCCCGGCACGCGCACCTGCGAGGAGGCGCCGTCGGGGGCCAGGACGGCCGAAAGCAGCAGCATCCGACCCGCCACGTGGTCCGCGAGCCGCATCACGGCGGCCGACTCCGCGGGCCCCAGCGGCGGTGCGACGACGGGTACCGGCGGCCCCGTCGCCGGCACGGGCGGCACCAGTACGCGCTCCGCACCCCACAGGGTGTGGTGCCCGGCCAGCAGGACCGCCTGCCAGTCGACCGCTCCCGGCTCGCCCCCTGGCGCCGGGCCGGATCCGGACGTCCCCACAACCGGTCCCCGCGGCTCGCTCAGATACTGCGCGAAGGCGGACTCGGCCAGCACGAGCGAGTGGCGCAGGGAGCCGTTGCCCGGTGGTGCTCCGGGGTCGCGCACCCCACCGGCCGCCACCGTCGCGGCCGTCGCGACCACGGCCTCGGCGGCCGACCGCATGAGCGCGGCACACGAGCGCCGCACCTCGGCGTGGGCGCCGCGCGGCCAGGCGAGGAGTCCGAAGACGACGCCGATCGCGCTGCCGACGACGACGTCCAGGAGCCGGACCTCCGCCAGCCGCCAGGTCGCCGGGGCGAGCTGGGCGAACACCAGGGAGACCACGAGCGCGAACATCGCCTGCGCCCAGCCGACGCCCTTCACCGGGCCCACCGTGAAGGTGATCAGCAGCACCGGCAGCATCACGGCCGCGTACACGGGCGTGTCGGTTCCGACCAGCGCCAGCACGCCCGCCGTGCACAGCGCCCCGATCAGCGTCCCGGCGAGCGCCTGGCGGATGCCGGCCCGGGTGGCGTCCAGGGTCGTCCGGGTCAGCGTCAGCGTCGCGAGCAGCGCCCAGAAGCCGTGGGGAAGCGTGGCCAGGCCGGCGACGGCGCGGGCGGCCGCCAGCGCCAGGCTGATCCGCACCGCGTTCTGGAAGAAGACGGACCTGCTCCCCGCGTTTCCCACCAGGCGCCGCCACCACAGCCTCGGCGCCCGCATCCGCGCGTACCAGAACCGGCCGAGGGGCAGAGCGGCCCCGGCGCGCCGCCCCCGGACCGCCAGGCCCGCGGCCGCCGCCAGGGCCAGCGCGGCGTCGGCGAGCTCCAGCAGGTCCGCGCGGCGGCGCGCGGACGTCGGGACGGACCCCCGGGGCGGCGCATCGGCCAGCCGCGCGCGCTCACCGGCCAGGGCGTGCGTCGTCTCTCCTCCCGCGGCCCCGCGCAGCCGCCCGGCGGTGTCCTCGGCGGACCGCGCGAGCGCGCGCAGCAGGTCGAGGCCCCGGTCCGGCGGGGCCTGGCCGGGAGGTACCCCGGGCAGCCGGGTCAACCGGTTGATCAGCGTGCGCGCCGCGAGGCCGGTATGGGCGAGGCCCCGGGAGCGGACCCCCGGTCCGGCCGGGCGGTCGGCCTCGGGCACCCGCGAGGGTCGCAACGCCTCGGCCGCCGCCCTGGCGGCCTCCGCGGTCGCGGGTGACAGCGTGAACGGCGCGCGGGTCAGCTCCGCGGCACAGCGCTCGGCGGTGGCGGCGGCGCGGGCGGCGAGTTCGCGGTACGGGACCGTCGGGGGTTCGGGCAGGAGGAACGCCTCGGCGAGAACGAGCACGAGGATCCCGGCGGTGGCCCCGAGGAGTCGCTCGCCGACGGTGTCCGGGGCGTAGGGCGGGAAGGACGGCAGGATGTACAGCAGCTGGAGGCCCGGCGCGGCGCCGGCCGGGCGTGGCCCGCCGACGGCGACGAACGCCAGCGCGAATCCGATGACCAGCATCCCGGCCACCGCGCTCCAGGTCCGTACGGCCAGGAAGGTGCCCGCGGCGATCAGGAGCCAGGCGGCCGGGAGCAGGCGGATGAGCACGCAGGCACGTTGCCGCCCGGTTCCGGGGATGCGCGAGAGGCCGGCCAGGGCGACCGCGGCGAACAGCGCGTACGTGGCGGCGACGGGCACCTCGAAGCCGTACAGGAACAGATAGAAGCAGGAGCCCGCCGCCAGGGTGACGCGGAGCGAGCGCCGGGCCGGGGCCCGGTAGGCGGGGGGCAGCCTGAACAGACTTCTCCGCCGTCCGACGCCCGGGGCGCTCGCACGGCCGCCGGCACCGTTGGCCTCCATGCCACCAGGATCGGCCAACCGCCGGCACCCGGCACCCCGCCGTCCGCCGTCCGGCCGGTGCCCCACCGCGCGTGGCCCTGCTCCCCCGTGGGGAGCAGGGCGGATGCGACGGCCGGCGCCGGCGGGATGAGAACGGGCGGACCCATCCGGCTCGCCCCTCCTCGAGGCACGCTCGAAGATCAGACGAGGTTCCACTGCTGCGCGTTGTTGCCGTGGCACGTCCACTGACGGACCTCGGAGCCCGGCGCCGTGCCCCAGTTGTAATCGTCGAGGCACAGGCCGCTGTGCCGGTTGACGAGGGTGGAGTAGCCGCCCTCGGCCGGCACCAGACGCCACTGCTGCACGGTGGCGCCGTTGCACGTCCACTGCTGGACGGGCGATCCGGCCGCGGTCGCGAAGTCCTTGTCGTCCAGGCAGAGGCCGCTGTGGCCGTTACGGATCCGGTAGTACCCGTCCCCCACGGGAGTCAGGGTCCAGTTCTGGACCGCGGCGCCGTTGCACGTCCACTGGCGTACCTCCGCTCCCGGCGCGGTCGCCCAGTCGTAGTCGTCCAGGCACAGACCGCTGTGCCTGTTGCGCAGGGCGACCGGCGCCGCGGGCACGGGGGACTCCCCGGACGGGCCCTGGAGCACGGTCGAGGTCGAGACCGGGTTCCCGAGGTTCGGGGTGCCGTCGGGGTTCCAGGAGATCTTCTGCACCCGCGTCGTGCGCGTGGTCCCGCATCCTTGCGACGCCGAGGAGTTGGCGTGGTAGGCGATCCAGGTCTCGGTTCCGTCGGGCGAGGTGAAGAAGGAGTGGTGTCCGGGCCCGAACACCCCGGCGGCGTCGTTGCGCTGGAAGATCGGCTGGGCGGCCTTGGCCCACGACGCGGCGGCGAGCGGATCACCCCCCTTGTACTCCAGCATCCCCAGCTTGTAGTCGGGTCCGTTGCAGTGGCTGGCCGAGTACGTGAGGAAGGTGCGGCCGTTGCGCTGCAACGCGAAGGATCCTTCGTTGACCGCCCCGCCCTGCCGCTCCCAGGCAAGGGTCGGGGCCGAGATCCGCGTCCCGTGGGCGCGTGCGGTCCAGGGGTTCGCCAGGGGGGCGATGTACAGCGACTGCAGGTTGTCCGCCGGGGAGAAGGCGGAGAACGTCATGTAAAGGGAGCCGTCGAGCCTCAGCAGGCTCGCATCGATCGCCCAGCCGTTGTTCGGCATGAGATCCAGGACGCCGCGATAGGTGTAGGGCCCGAGGGGATCGGTGCCGGAGCTCTCCAGGGCGTGCGTTCGACGAGGCCCGCCGGACTGCTCGACCGAGTAGTAGAGGTACCAGCGGTCGCCGACCATCTCCAGGTGCGGCGCCCACATTCCCGTCCCGGCCGTACGGAAGACCAGTCGCTCCGGTGCGTCGCGCAGACCGGCGATCGTGGGTGAGCGGCGCATCACGATGTCGGACGACCACGTCGTCGCGACGTAGTAGTAGAAACCGCCGTGGCGGACCAGTGTCGGGTCGGCGCTGTTGGGCACGTCGACGACGGGGTTGGCGAAGCCGGGGCCGGGCGCGGCCTCGGCGCTGTCCGCGCCGGCCAGGCTCATGCCGACAGCGGTGAGGAACGCGAGGACGAGGAGGATCCCTCGTCTCACCGTGCCTCTGCCGTGGATGACGTGCACGTCTGCTCCTCGGGGGGACGCGGGCCGCTGCGGGCCGGACGGAGGGAGGGAGGTCACTGCTGGTGGAAGGTGGCGTCCTGGCGGGCCGGCGTGCCGACGACGGGCTGCACGTGGAGCAGGAAGCCGTAGTGCCGGAGGTACTGTCCCGGGGAGCGGTAGGCCTCGTACGAGACGCCTGCCGCATCGGCCAGCCCGGGCCGCCGGAAGAAGCTCGCGGTGTCGGCGAAGGCCGCGCTGCCGTCGTTCCTGTCCACCCACACCTCGCCGTTCCTGGCATGCAGGTAGTGGCCGGGGAAGTTGGCGGATTCCAGGGAGACCGTGCCGTTGCCGGCGAGCCCGCTCACCGTGCGGAACTGCGAGTCGGCGAGATTTCCGACGTTCGGCTCGAGCTTCGCCCTGTGGTCCCAGTGCCGGATGTAGTGGTCCGGGTAGTTGAAGGACGACAGACGGTGCGGTGCCACGCCGTCCGCGACCGGTATGCCGAAGGCGGGTGTGCCGTCGGCGTTCCAGTAGATCTTCTGGACGCGTGTCCTGCGGTTGGGGTCGTCGAGCGGGTCGCCCGTGATGTCCTTGTAGTCGCGGTCGTGGTAGACGAGAACGTCGCTCCTGTTGTCCTCCGATGTGGTGAAGGAGTTGTGTCCCGGACCGTACTGCCCGGTCGCGGCGTTGCCGGCGAAGACGGGCGTGGGGCTCTTCGACCAGGCCGCGGGGTCGAGCAGGTTCCCGGTGGCCGAGGCGGTGAGCATGCCGAGGCAGTAGTTGCTGTCCGTCGCGGACGCGGAGTACGTCATGAACACCTTGCCGCCGCGCAGGATCACGGCCGGCGCTTCGTTCACCTTGTAGCCGACGGTCTCCCAGCCGTATGTGGGCATGCTGAGCCGCACGGGCGCGCCGCTGATGGTCCACGGGTCGGCCAGCCTGGCGATGTAGAGGTTGGAGTTGTTGTCGATGCTCGGGTCCCGCTGCGCCCAGCCGAGGTAGCGGGCGCCGTTCACGACGAACGTGGTCGCGTCCAGCGCGAAGCTGTCCATCGGGGTGGCGATGCGGCCCTTCTCGGTCCAGCCGCCGGTCAGCGGGTTCGCGGCGGAACTCTCCAGGACGTACATCCGGATCCTCCAGATGTCGTCGGCTCGTCCGGCGGCGAAGTAGACGTACCACTTCCCGTCGATGAAGTGGATCTCCGGGGCCCAGATGTGGGCTCCCATCTCCCCGGTGGCGTGCTTCGTCCAGATCACCGCCTCCGGGGCAGTGGAGAGACCCTGGATGGTGCCGGCCCTGCGCAGGATGATGCGGTCGTACTCGGGGACGGTCGCCGTGTAGTAGTAGAAGCCGTCCGTATGCTTGAAGATGTGCGGATCGGCTCTCTGGTTCACGAGGGGGTTGGAGAACGACAGGGCCGGTGAGTCGGGTGCGGCGGCATGGGCGGGGGCGGGCAGCAGCGCTGCCACCAGGGCGGCCCCGGCCATGAGAGCACCGCGGATCCTTCGCAGTCTCACTGTGTTCTCCTCGTGTGTGGTGGTGAGGTCGGCCGGATCCCGGAGCACCGTCTGCTGACGGGCGCCTGCGGTCCGCGCGACCGCCGGGGATGGGCCGGGCGGCCGACGGACCGGTCGTGCCCTGCCGTGCCGGAGGCGCGCTCTCGTGCGGCGGCGGGCGGGACGGCGGAGCCGACCCGGGTTTGGTTTGGCGCACGCCGAGATTGTTAGCGCTCACACAGCGCCGGTCAAGGATCCTGTCAAAATTCGCCTCCACCCCGGCCTGGCCCCCGGCATGGAGCCGGAGCCTCCCGAAGCGAGCGTCCGCACCTCACCGCCGCGTTCCCGACCGGGCATGCACAGCGACCCACGCTGCCGAACCGGTCACCCCTCTCCCCGATGCGCCTTCCGCGTCGCACGAGGGAGAATGACCGACCCGGCGTCCAGTCACCGGTACATTCCTCCTGGATGTGATCGCTCACACCACTCATGGGCTGATGAAGGGGAGAGGCAGCGCGCATGGAGCAACGTACGTTCGGCAGGAGCGGCCAGAGGGTCTCCGTGATCGGAACCGGCACCTGGCAGCTCGGAGCCGACTGGGGTGAGGTGCGGGAGGAAGAGGCCCTCTCCGTCCTGGAAGCCGCCGTCGAGTCCGGGGTGTCGTTCTTCGACACCGCTGACGTATACGGGGACGGGCGCAGCGAGCGGCTGATCGGCCGGTTCCTGCGCGAACGTCCGGACGCCGGAGTACTGGTGGCGACGAAGATGGGCCGCCGAATGCCGCTGGACCCGGCTCTCTACACCCTGGACAACTTCCGCGCGTGGGTGGACCGTTCGCGTCGGAATCTCGGGGTGGACCGGCTCGACCTGGTGCAGTTGCACTGCCCTCCCACGCCCGTGTACTCCTCCCCCGCCGCCTTCGACGCCCTCGACACGCTCGTCGAGGAGGACAGGATCGCGGCCTACGGGGTGAGCGTCGAGACCTGCTCGGAAGCGCTCACCGCCATCGCCCGGCCGGGCACGGCGAGCGTGCAGATCATCCTCAACCCGTTCCGGCTCAAGCCGCTGGAGGAGGTGCTGCCGGCCGCCGTCGAAGCGGGGGTGGGCATCATCGCCCGCGTACCGCTGGCGAGTGGGCTGCTGTCCGGGAAGTACACCGGGGAGACGGAGTTCCCGAAGGACGACCACCGGGCGTACAACCGGCACGGTGAGGCCTTCGACCAGGGCGAGACCTTCTCCGGGGTCGATTACGCGACGGGGGTCGAGGCAGCCGCGGAGTTCGCGGCCCTGGCGCCGGAAGGAGCGACTCCGGCGCAGACCGCGCTGCGCTGGATCATTCAGCAGCCCGGGGTCTCCACGGTCATTCCCGGAGCACGCAGTGCTGAGCAGGCCCGTGCCAACGCGAGGGCGGCCGGCCTCGCTCCCCTGCCGGAGGAGACGTCCAGCGGCGTCCGGGAGCTGTACGACCGCAGGATCCGGGCCCGGATCCACCACCGTTGGTGAACGGCTCCGCCGTCGCCGGATGCTGAGGACGCGGACCCGACGGCCCGCGGTGCGCGAGGGCCGTCGGTCTGCGGCGTCAAGGAACGGGGCGGCTCCGCGGACAGCGCTGGAGGTGTCGCGCCTCCGGAGGCGCGAGGCGCCGAGGCGCCGCCTCGGTCGACTCGAGCAGGACGTTCCAGGACGCATCGCACTTCCCGATTCCTGTGCCCTCGGGCACCCGGACGACCTCGTACGCGATGCCGCGCTCGGCCGCGGCGTCCGGGGCGACGCGGGCCCGGATGTCCTCGAACGCCGGGTCCTTCACGCCGGTCGAGGCGCGGGCCGTCGTCGTCCTGCCCCGGTGGGGTGGGCGTACCCGCGGTGCGCTCGCGGCGCGGGCGGTCCGGTGGGCGAGCACCGGACCTCGGGCACGGCCCCGCGTCCCTCACTGCCGCTGCCGCACGATGAGGCGCTGCAGGACGATGAAGGCCAGCAGGAGAACGCCGATGACGATCTTGGTCCACCAGGAACTGAGGGTGCCCTCGAAGGAGATGAGGGCCTGAACGGTGCCGAGGACCAGGACGCCGGCCATCGAACCCGTGACGTAGCCGACGCCGCCGGCGAGCAGGGTGCCGCCGATCACGACCGCGGCGATGACGTCCAGCTCCATGCCGACGGCGTGCAGTCCGTATCCGGAGAGCATGTACAGGGCGAACAGCAGGCCGCCCAGTGCCGAGCAGAATCCGCTCACCGCATAGACGCCCACCTTCGCCCTCGCGGTGGCCAGTCCCATCAGGCGTGCCGAGGACTCGCTGCCGCCCACCGCGTAGACGGTGCGGCCGAAGCGGGTGAGGTGAAGTACGTACAGGGCGGCAGCCACGACGGCCAGGGCGACGAGCACGCTGTAGGTCAGGGTGACGCCGCCCGGCAGCACGAGGGTGCCCGTGGCGAAGCTGCGGAACGACGGGTCGGAGATGGACACCGACTCCACGCTGATGAGGAAGCACAGGCCCCGGGCGAGGAACATCCCCG
Organism: Streptomyces sp. NPDC053755; assembly: GCF_040677675.1. Classification (NCBI taxonomy): domain Bacteria; kingdom Bacillati; phylum Actinomycetota; class Actinomycetes; order Kitasatosporales; family Streptomycetaceae; genus Streptomyces; species Streptomyces sp. NPDC053755. The sequence goes on from NZ_JBFASK010000005.1 coordinate 154,943, forward strand.
CCAGGGTGACGATGAACGGCTGCACGTCGAAGTAGTGGATGACCACGCCCATGAGCAGGCCGAGGCCGGTGCCGACGACGAGGACGGCCAGGATGGAGAGCAGCGGCGGCCAGCCTGCCTTGAGCGTGGCCGCGGCGATCATGGTCGACAGGGCCGCGACGGCACCCACGGACAGGTCGATGCCTCCGGTGAGGATGACGAAGGTCATCCCCACGGCGAGCACGATGAGGAAGGCGTTGTCGATGAAGAGGTTGGCCACGACCTGTCCGGAGGCGAAGTCCTGGTAGCGGACCGATCCGATGCTGAAGGTCGCCGCGAACACCACGAGGGTCGCCACGACGGGCAGGAAGCGCTGAGGAAGACGGAGGCGTGGGGAGGCCAGGGTCGGCGTGCTCATCCGGCGGCCACCTTCTGGGATCGAGGGGCGGAGGTGGGGGACGTGCGCCGACCGCTGACGGCCCGCGCCACGCGCGGCGACTGGAGCAGGCAGACGGTGATCACCACGACCGCCTTGAACAGCAGGGTGGTGTTGGTCGGCACACCGATGGTGTAGACGGTGGTGGTCAGGGTCTGGATCACGAGCGCGCCGACGAGGGTGCCGGTGAGGGAGTAGCGGCCGCCGGCGAGCGAGGTGCCGCCGATCACGACCGCCAGGATGGCGTCCATCTCGATCCACAGACCCGCGTTGTTCGCGTCGGCGGCGCTGACGTTGGAGCTGATCATCAGTCCGGCCACACCCGCGCACAGCGCGGCGAAGACGTAGACGGTCCAGGTGATCGTGCGTGAGCGGACTCCGGCGAGCTTGCTCGCCTCGGGGTTGACGCCCACGGCCTCGATCAGCATGCCGAGGGCGGTACGGCGGGTCAGGACGGCGACCGCGAGGAGGACCGCGAGGCTGATGAGGATCGCGATCGGCAGGATGAGGAACCCTGCGCCGATCTGCCGGTAGGCCGGGTTGCCGATGGTGACGATCTGCCCTTCGGTGAGCAGCATGGCGCCTCCGCGTCCGGCCGTCATCAGGACCAGCGTCGCGATGATCGGCTGGATGCCGAGGACGGAGACGAGGAAGCCGTTCCACAGTCCGAGCAGGACACAGACGCCGAGAGCCGCCAGGACCGCTGTCGGGGCGTCCCCGCCGCCGGCGATCCAGGTGCAGCCGATCGCCCCGGCGATCGCGGCGACCGCGCCGACGGACAGGTCGATGCCCCGGGTGGCGATGACCAGGGTCATGCCCACCGCGATGAGCAGCGTCGGTGCGCCGTTGCGGAGGATGTCGACCAGGCTGCCGTACAGGTGTCCGTCCTGGATGCGCAGTTCCAGGAACGACGGGGTGAAGACGACGTTGAGCACGATGAGCCCGGCCAGCGCGATCAGGGGCCAGAGCAGGCGTCCGCGGATCACGAGGCCACCGCCACGCCGCTGTGGGCGTCCGCGGCGATGGCCGACATCACGGAGTCCACGGAGATGTCGGCGCCGGACAGTTCGGCCACCTTGTGCCGGTCACGCAGGACGACGATCCGGTCGGACACGCGTACCACCTCCTCCAGTTCGGCGGAGATGAACAGCACCGCCATGCCCTCGGCCGCCAGTTCGGCGACCACCTTCTGGATCTGCGCCTTGGCGCCCACGTCGATGCCGCGTGTGGGCTCGTCGAGGATGAGGAGCCTGGGCCGTGTCACGAGCCACCGGGCCAGCAGGACCTTCTGCTGGTTGCCGCCCGACAGGTTGCCCATCACGGCGTCCGGGTCGGCCGGACGGATGTCCAGCCTTTCGATGTATTCGGCCACCATCGCCTCGGCGGTACGGCGCGCCACCGGCCGCGCCCAGCCCCGGGCCGCCTGGGCGGCGAGGATCAGGTTGTCGCGGACGCTCAGCTCCTCCACGACGCCTTCCGCCTTGCGGTCCTCCGAGCAGAAGGCGACGCCCTTGGCGATGAGGGAACGCGGCCCGCGGGAGCGGATCGTCTCGCCGTCGACGGCGAGGGTGCCCGTGTCGGCGCGGTCGGCGCCGGACAGCAGCCTGGCGAGTTCCGTCCGTCCGGAGCCCAGCAGACCGGCGAGGCCGACGACCTCTCCCTCGCGTATCTCCAGGTCGAACGGCTCGATCGCTCCGGCCCTTCCGAGTGCACGGGCGACCAGGACGGGTGCGCTTCCCGGGGCGCGTTCCTCCGAGCGGCGCTCGACCTCGTCGAGGACGCCGACCTCGCGGCCCAGCATGGCGGACACGAGAGCCATGCGGTCGAGGTCCGCGGGAAGGTGCTCCCCCACGAGGGTGCCGTTGCGCAGCACCGTCATCCGGTCGGCTATCGCGTAGACCTGGTCGAGGAAGTGGGAGACGAAGAGGATCGCCACGCCTTCGTCACGCAGCACTCGTACGATGCGGAACAGTTCGTCGACCTCGTCGCCGTCCAGGCTGGAGGTCGGTTCGTCCAGCACCAGCACGCGGGCGTCCACGACGAGCGCCCGGGTGATCGCCACGAGCTGCTGCACGGCGATGGAGTGGCCGCTCAGCACGGAGGCGGGATCGATGGACAGCCCGATGCGGGCCATGAGTTTCCTGGCGCGGGCCCGCATGGCCCTTCCGTCGATGGCGCCCAGTCTGCGCGGCTCGCGCCCGAGCAGGATGTTCTCGGCCACCGACAGGTTGGGGCAGAGGTTGACCTCCTGGTAGACGGTGCTGATCCCCGCGTCCTGTGCCTGGCCGGGGGTGGTGAACTCGACCGGCTCGCCCCTCAGGAGGATGGTCCCCGCCGTCGGCCGGTGGACCCCTGTGAGGGCCTTGATCAGGGTGGACTTGCCGGCGCCGTTCTCGCCCATGAGCGCGTGCACTTCGCCGGGAAACAGGCGGAAGTCGACGTCCGCGAGCGCCTTGATGCCGGAGAACTCCACGGTGATACCGCGCATGTCGACGACCGGGCTGTCGCCGGTCGCTGAGGAATCGGTCATGACCAGTGCTTTCGTGAAGAGAAGAGCGGCCCGCCACCGCGGCGTGATCGGCCCGCGGTGGCCGGACTGCGGTGGCCGGACTGTGGTGCGTGTCAGTACTTCCGGTCCTTGAGAACCTTCTTGGCCTGCTCCGTGGTGAAGGTGGTCTCCTCCGTCACCACGCGCTCGGGGACGCTCTCGCCCTTCACGACCTTCTTCGCGAGATCCATCAGCTGGTCGCCGAGCAGGGGGTTGCACTCCACGATGTAGTTGATCTCGCCGTTCGCGAGCGCCACCATGCCGGCCTCGACCGCGTCCACCGTGATGATCTTGATGTCGGTGCCCGGCTTCTTGCCGGCCGCCTTGATCGCCTCGATGGCGCCCAGGCCCATGTCGTCGTTGTGGGCGTACACCACGTCGATGTCGGGGTGCGACCGCAGGAGCGCCTCCATGACCTGCTTGCCGCCCGCACGCGTGAAGTCGCCGCTCTGCGTGGCCACGATTCTGATGTCGGACTTCCGGGCGATGGCCTCCTTGAAGCCCTTCTGCCGGTCGATGGCCGGCGCGGCCCCGGTGGTGCCCTGGATCTCCGCCACGTCGACCGGCCCGTTCACCGTCTCGGCCAGCCACTTGCCCGCCTTGCGCCCCTCTTCAGTGAAGTCGGACCCGAGGAAGGTCTTGTACAGCGAGGTGTCCGTGGAGTCGATGGCACGGTCGGTGAGGATCACCGGGATCCTGGCGCGCTTGGCTTCCAGGAGAACCGCGTCCCAGCCCGTCTCCACGACCGGGCTGAAGGCGATCACGTCGACCTTCTGCTGGATGTAGGAGCGGATGGCCTTGATCTGGTTCTCCTGCTTCTGCTGCGCGTCGGAGAACTTCAGCTCGACGCCGGCGGTCCCGGCGGCCTCGACCACCGACTTGGTGTTGGCGGTGCGCCATCCGCTCTCGGCGCCCACCTGGGCGAACCCCATGACGATCTTGCCGTCCGCCGACGCCTTGGAACCGCCGTCACCAGCCCCGCAGGCCGTCAGCGTGGCCAGCGCGAGGGCACAACCCGTCGTGGCTATCTTCTTGAACACAGCGTCCTCCAGTGCGAACCGTGCGGTGATGCCCTGCCGACCTGACGTGATCGGGGTCATGAGCGACAAGAGTGAGCGCTAACATTTGCGCCGTCAACCCCTCGGGAAACCACAATTCGGCATCGGCGCACAGCCGGGATTCGTGCTCTTGTTAGCGCTCACTTAAGGAGCTTGGGCCGGGTTAGTATCCCTACGCCGGGCAGCGCTGCCCGGGCGGACCGTCGCGTCACCTCGACACCGCGCGGCGACGGCGGACACCCGGCGGAGGCTCCTTCGACCTGTGGTCCTACCTTTGCGAGGGCGTAGGTTGAAGGTGCGTGAACACCTCCCGCGGTCCCGGCGGACGGCCGGGGCGGGGCGGGCACTGTCAGGAGGAGATGGCGTGGAGGACACCACCGTTTCGAGCGCAGTGGTGCGAGAGCCGGCGATGACCGACGTCGCCCGGCTTGCCGGCGTGTCCCATCAGACGGTGTCCCGTGTGCTCAACAGCCATCCCAACGTACGGGAGCAGACCCGGTTGCGGGTGCTGGCGGCGGTCAAGGAGCTGGGCTACCGGCCCAACCGCGCGGCTCGCGCGCTGGTGACCGGACGGTCGCAGCTGATCGGCGTGATCGCCCAGAACTCCACTCTGTACGGCCCGTCCTCGCTCCTGGCCGCCTTCGAGATCGCCGCCGCCGTCCAGGGCTTCGCGGTCAGCGTGCACCGGGTGCACGAGCTGGGGCAGTCCTCGATCACCGCCGCCGTCGAGCGGCACCGCGACGAGCGCGTCGCCGGGATCGTGGCCATCGCCCCCACGGCCTCGGCGAACGAGGCTCTGGCCGAGGTTCCCGCCGAGGTTCCTCTGGTGACCATCGACGGTGATCCCGAGCGGAGCGCACCGATGGTCTCCGTCGACCAGGAGGAGGGCGCCTACCAGGCGACCCGGCATCTCCTGGAGGCCGGCCACGAGACGGTGTGGCACATCTCCGGACCGCCGGACTGGTTCGACGCCGCCGGCCGCATCCGTGGGTGGCGCAGGGCGCTGCAGGAGGCCGGTGCGGAAGTCCCTCCGATCAGTACGGGCGACTGGACCGCGGCTTCCGGATACCGCGCCGGCCAGATGCTGGCGCGCATGCCCGAGGTCACCGCGGTGTTCGCGGCCAACGACCACCAGGCCCTCGGCGCTCTTCGGGCCATGAGCGAGCGGGGCCGCTCCGTTCCGGAGGAGGTCAGCATCGTCGGGTTCGACGACGTGCCCGAGGCCCCCTTCTACTCCCCGCCGCTGACAACGGTGCGCCAGGACTTCGGCGCGGTGGCCAACTCGACGCTCCACCTCTTGCTCCGCCTGATGAACGAGGGCCTCACCAGCGGTTCCCAGATGGTCATCGCGCCCGAACTCGTTCGCCGGGAGAGCGTTCAGGAGCCCCGGCGCGGCTGAGGACCTTCGTGCTGCCGGAACAGGGCGCCTCACCTCACGCAGACCGACCGGCCACCCCCGGCCGGACGGCGGGGGCGCCGACCGGCAGCCACGGCGAGCAGCGACGCCGCCTTCCGCGTCACGAGCCGGCCGGCGGTCTCCCGGAGAGACGGCAGCCCGAATCCCCTGGAACTCGGGCATGGGGCTCGGCATGGCATGGGCACGGGGCTCGGCCATGCGGTCCGGGCATGGGGCTCGGGCTGCCGCCTCTGCGCCGTACGCGCGTGAGCCCCGGTCCGGGGCTCACGGTACGACGCCCCGGCGTGATCAGGCGGCTCCGGGATTGCCGTAGTACGCGTGCGGGCCGTGCTTGCGTGTGAAGTGGCGGTCCAGCAGGTGTTGCGGCGGTTCCACCGTGCCCAGGGCGATGGTGTGGAGGGCCATCTCCGCCACCGCCTCGCAGATGACGGCGTTCTCCAGGGACGTGGTGGCGTCGGGGCCCCAGGTGAAGGGGCCGTGGTGGGCGACCAGGGCGCCGGGGACCTCGCTCGCCCGGGCGTCGTCGCGGCCCAGGAGGTCCACGATGACCTGGCCGGTGTTGTACTCGTAGTCCGTGGCGCACTGCTGGGGGGTGAGGGCCTCGGTGACGGGGATGGGCCCGTTGAAGGTGTCGGCGTGGGTGGTGCCGAGCACCGGTACGGGGCGTCGGGCCTGCGCGAAGGCGACGGCGTGGGTGGAGTGCGTATGGGTCACTCCGCCGATGGAGGGGAAGGCGAGGTAGAGGCTGCGGTGCGTCTCCGTGTCGGTGGAGGGGCGCAGGCGCCCCTCCACGACCTTGCCGTCGGACAGGGAGACGACGACGAGGTCCTCTTCGCGGAGGTTGTCGTAGGACACCCCCGAGGGCTTGATGACGAACACGCCGGCCTGCCGGTCCACGCCGCTCACGTTCCCCCAGGTGAGCGTGGCGAGCCCGGCGCGAGGGATGCGGAGGTTGGCCTCCAGTACCTCTCGGCGCAGCTCCTTGGAAACGGTGGTGCTCACGGAGGGCTCCGTCCTGGTGGGGGTGGGCGCGGTCACAGCGTCTGAGCGAGGCGGTGGTAGGCCTGGTTCCAGCGCAGTTCCCGCGTGAAGCGCCGGATGGTGGTGTCCGGGTCGATGACGGCGAGTTCGATCCGCAGCATCTCGGCGAGGTCTTCGAGTTCCTCGCCGCCGAGGGCGGTGGTCAGGACGGTGTGGTGCGGCGCCCCCGCCGTGAGCCACGCCTCGGTGGAGGTACGCAGATCGGGGCTGGGGCGCCAGACGGCCCGGGCGACGGGGAGCCGGGGCAGCGGCTCGGGCGGGGTGACGACGTCGATGTGGTTGGCGACGAGGCGGAACCGGTCCCCCATGTCGGCGAGGCCGACGACGACGGCCGGGCCGGGGTCCGCGTCGAAGACGAGGCGGACCGGGTCCTCGCGGCCGCCGATGCCGAGGGGGTGGATCTCGCAGGTGGGGGTCGCCGTCGTGAGGGAAGGGCAGACCTCGAGCATGTGGGCGCCGAGGATGAGTTCCTGACCGGGCGTGAGGTCGTAGGTGTAGTCCTCCATGAAGGAGGTGCCGCCGGGCAGGCCGTGGGCCGCCGCCTTCAGGGCGCGCAGCAGGACGGAGGTCTTCCAGTCCCCCTCGCCGCCGAAGCCGTAACCGTCCGCCATCAGGCGCTGCACGGCGAGGCCGGGCAGCTGGCGCAGACCGCCGAGGTCCTCGAAGTTGGTGGTGAAGGCGCGGAAGCCGCCTTCGGTGAGGAAGGTGCGCAGGCCCGCCTCGACGCGGGCGGCGTAGCGCAGGGAGTCGTACCGTTCGCCGCCGGGCCGCAGCTCGGGTGCGAGGGCGTAGAGGTCCTGGTACTCCTTGACGAGCTCGGTGACGGCGGCGTCGTCGGCGTCGTCGACCGCGGCGACGAGGTCGTTGACGCCGTACGTGTTGACCGAGACCCCGAACCGCAGCTGGGCCTCGACCTTGTCGCCTTCGGTGACGGCGACGTCGCGCATGTTGTCGCCGAAGCGGGCGAGTTTGAGCGTGGTCAGCTCCGAGCGGCCGACGGCGGCGCGGGCCCATCCGGCGATGCGGTCGACGACCTCGGGGGTGGAGACGTGGCCGGCCACGGTCTTGCGGGGGACGCCGAGGCGGGTCTGCATGAAACCGAACTCGCGGTCGCCGTGGGCGGCCTGGTTCAGGTTCATGAAGTCCATGTCGATGGTCGACCAGGGGAGCCGGCGGTTGGCCTGGGTGTGCAGATGCAGCAGGGGCTTGCTCAGCGCGTCGAGGCCGGCGATCCACATCTTGGCCGGGGAGAAGGTGTGCATCCACGTGATCAGTCCGATGCAGCGGTCGTCGGCGTTGGCGTCCAGGCACACCCTGCGGATGGCGGCCGCGTCGGTGAGCACCGGCTTCCAGACGAGGCGGACGGTCATCTGCGGCTGGTCGGCGAGGGTGTGGCAGATGGCCCGTGACTGGTCGGCGACCTGGGCCAGGGTCTCTTCACCGTAGAGGCCCTGGCTGCCGGTGAGGAACCAGATTTCGCGGTCGGGGACGGGAGTCATGTCGGGTGTGCTCCTCGGAGATGCTGGAACGAAGAGGCCGGGCCGGGTGGGCTCGGTGGGGGTGCGGGAC
>NZ_JBFASK010000005.1:163085-291100 GCF_040677675.1 Streptomyces sp. NPDC053755
GGGTCCGGGTGGGCTCGTGCCGGAACGAAGAGGCCGGGCCGGGCGGGCTCGGTGGGGGTGCGGGTCCGGGTGGGCTCGTGCCGGAACGAAGAGGCCGGGCCGGGCGGGCTCGGTGGGAGTGCGGATCCGGGTGGTGGGGCGGCCGGTCAGTCGGTGGCGGCGGTGCGGGCGGCGTTGCGGATCCGCCTCAGGCGGTGCAGGAGGAGGTCAGCCCCGGTGCCGAAGTGGTCGTGCAGGGCGCGGTACTCCGCGAACAGCGCGTCGTAGGCGTCCGACCGCGCCGGGTCGGGCACGTAGGCGTGCCGCTGGACGCTTCCCATGGCGGAGGCCGCGGAGCGGACGTCGGGGTAGGCGCCCGCGGCGACGGCGGCATGGATGGCGGAGCCGAGCGCCGGTCCCTGCTCGGAGGTGCCCAGGGAGACGGGGCGGCGGAGCACGTCGGCGTAGATCCGCATGAGCAGGGCGTTCTTCTTCAGGCCCCCGGTCACGATGAACTCCTCGACGGGGACCCCACCGCCTTCGAAGGCCTCGACGATCATCCGGGTGCCGTAGGCCGTGGATTCGAGCAGGGCCCGGTAGACGTCTTCGGGCCGGGTGTCGAGGGTGAGTCCCGCGACGACTCCGGAGAGGTGGTGGTCCACCAGGGTGGAACGGTTGCCGTTCATCCAGTCCAGGGCGACCAGGCCGTGTGCGCCGACCGCCTGGTCGGCGGCCTTGCGGGACAGCAACTGGTGCAGGTCCTCACCGGCTGCGGCGGCCTCGGCGCGGTAGTCGTCCGGGACACCCTGACGCAGCCACCAGGCGAAGATGTCACCGACCGCGCTCTGCCCGGCCTCGTAGCCGTAGGCGCCCTCGACGACTCCGCCGTCGACGACTCCGCAGATGCCGGGGACCTCGGCGAGGACGGCGCCGTTGAGGACGTGACAGGTGGAGGTCCCCATGATGGCGAGCATGCGGCCGTTCTCCACGGCGCCTGCCGCGGGCGCGGCCACGTGGGCGTCGACGTTGCCCGCGGCGACGACGGTGCCTTCCGGCAGGCCGGTCCAGAGTGCGGCCCGGGCGCTCAGGGTGCCGACGCGGGAGCCCAGGGGCGAGAGCGGGTGCTCCAGGCGCGTGGCGGGGAAGTCCGCGAAGTCCGGGTGGAGCCGGGCGAGGAAGTCGGACGAGGGGTAGGTGCCGTCCTGGTGCATGCCCTTGTAACCGGCGGTGCAGGTGTTGCGCGACTCGCTGCCGGTCAGCTGCCAGACGATCCAGTCGGCCGCCTCGATCCAGCGCGCGCAGGCGGCGTAGACGTCGGGATCCTCCTCCAGGACCTGCAGGGCCTTGGCGTACTGCCACTCGGAGGAGATCCTGCCGCCGTACCGTGCGATCCACTTCTCGCCCCGGGCGTGTGCGAGGGCGTTGATGCGGTCGGCCTGGTCCTGGGCCGCGTGGTGCTTCCACAACTTGGGCCAGGCGTGGGGGTGGTCGGCCCACTCGGGCGTCAGGGCGAGGGGGGTGCCGTCGGGCGTGGTGGGCAGGACGGTGCAGGCGGTGAAGTCGGTGGCGATGCCGATGACGCGGGAGGGGTGGACCGCGGCGTCGGCGAGCGCCGCCGGGACGGCGGTGCGCAGGACGTCGCGCCAGTCCTCGGGGTGCTGCAAGGCCCAGTCGGGGCGCAGCCGGGCCCCGGTCGAGGGGAGGCGGTCCTCGATGACGGCATGGCTGTATTCGTGGACCGCCGAAGCGAGTTCGGCGCCGTCCCGGACCCTGACCACGACGGCACGCCCGGAGAGGGTGCCGAAGTCCACCCCGACCGTGCAGGCATCGGGATGGTGACGGTCGGCGGGGCCGGAAGAGGCGTGTGGGGTCACGATGCGGTCTCTCTCGTCTGGTGGAGGGGTGGCGGTCCATCCCCGCTGATTGTTAACGCTCACAATCGGATTCGGCAAGGCCTGAGTGCACTTTTGCCGGTGACGATGGGAGGCGAGCGACCCCTTCGCTCCACGAGGGGTGACAGGAAGCGTCACGGCTCCGCGTCGCCGCGGGACGACACCTGCCTTCGACGCGGGATCTGCCGAGGACTCGCGGGCAACGACCCCTCACGCGAAAGGCCGGGAGCGATCCCGCGGGCAACGGCATCCGGCGCTCGCGCACGGCGCGCCCCCGCCCCCACGATGCGCGGGCGTCGGTTGCCGTTGGGCTGCTCCTCCGGGCGCACCGGCCGTCGCGCGGGAGGGGGCGATCCGCCGCGGGCGTATCAGGACGATGCTAACGCTCACAAACGGCGTCATGGCGGAACGACGAGGGACTCAGGAGCCAGGGGGCGACACCGACCGCGCGAGAATACGAAGTTCGCACGGCGGCGCCCCGCCCACGATCCTCCGCGAGGCGGCCCGCTCTCCGCCGGCGCGCACGGGCCGTGCCGGTGGGCGCCGGCGGGGTCAGTCGCGGGTGCCGAACCGCAGGACCGTCTTCGACCGGTACTCGTCGCCGGGCCGCAGCACGGTGGACGGGTAGCCGGGGCGGTTCGGGGAGTCGGGAAAGTGCTGGGTCTCCAGCGCGATGCCGGCGCCCGCCCCATAGGGCATGCCGCTCTTTCCGACCACGGTGCCGTCGAACTGCCCCGCGGTGTAGACCTGGAGTCCCGGCTCGGTGGTCAGCACCTCCATGGACCGGCCCGTGGCAGGCGCATAGAGGACGGCGGCGCGCCTCGGCGTGTCGCTCGGGTGGGGGCCGAGGACGAAGTTGTGGTCGTATCCGCCGCCCGCCGCGAGGAGCCGGCCGCCGGGGCCGGTCAGCGCCTCGGCGATCGTGCGCGGTCGGCGGAGGTCGAATGCCGTGCCGGAGACGGGCCGGTGGTCTCCGCGGGGAATGAGGTCCTCGTCGACCGGCGTGTAGTGGGTGGCGTCGACGGTCAGCTCGTGGCCGAGGACGTCACCGCTCCCCTCGCCCGCCAGGTTGAAGTAGGCGTGGTTGGTCAGATTGACCGGGGTGGCGGCGTCGGTGACCGCCGCGTAGGAGAGCGCCAGTTCGCCGTTCGCGCCGACCAGACAGCCGACGGTCACGCTCAGGTTTCCCGGGAACCCCTGGTCGCCGTCGGGACTGCGCAGGTGGAGGAGCACGCCCGTGCGCTCGGGGGTGTGCACGCTCTCGGCTTCCCAGATCCGGTTGTCGAAACCGTCGGTCCCGCCGTGCAGGCAGTGGCCGTCGTCCTGGGCGGTGAGCCGGTACGGCGTGCCGTCGAGCGTGAACCGACCGCGTGCGATCCGGTTGGCGTAGCGCCCGACCGTGGCACCGAAGTACCGGGCGGCGTCGGCCGTCCGCGCCGGGTCGCGAGGAGCGAGGACGACGTCGGCCAGGTCGCCGTGCCGGTCCGGCACCCACAGGCGGTGCAGGCGGGCACCCCGGGTGTGCACTTCCACGACGAGCACGCCGGGAACGCCGAAGGTCCATCGCTGCCCGGAATCCGTGCCGGAACGGCAGACGGGCGGACCTCCGGCGAAGCGGGGCGGGGAGGGGGTCATGGAAGTCCCTTCAGGCATGAACACGCGACCGATTGTGAGCGTTCACTTGACAACTCTTCAAGAGGTCGCACTCCTGTGACGCATTCGTGACACACCCCTGACCCGGGGTCACTTCGCGGTTCACAACAGCCACGGTCGCGCTCCGCAGCGGCGTCCTCGGACGCCTACGGTGTGAGCGCTCACGCCGATCTGCTCAGCCCTCCTCCACGACAGCCCTTCTCCACGACAGGACAGAGATGCGCCACACCCTCACCAACTGGGCCGGAAACATCGCCTTCGGCGCGCAGGACCTCCGAACTCCCGCCTCGATCGGGGAGCTTCAGGAACTGGTGGCCGGATCCCGGGCCGTCCGCGCCCTGGGCACCGGCCACTCGTTCAACGCGATAGCCGACACCGCCGGGGACCTGGTGTCCACGGCACGCCTCCCGCGCGTTCTCGACATCGACCGGCGGAACCGCACCCTGACCGTGAGCGGGGGAACCCGCTTCGGCGAGATCACCGGCACCCTCCACGAAGCCGGGTACGCACTGCACAATCTGGGTTCCCTGCCCCACCTGTCGATCGCCGGCGCCTGTGCCACCGGCACGCACGGCTCAGGGGACGGCAACGCCACCATCTCCTCGGCCGTGCGGGCCGTCGAGTACGTGGCCGCCACCGGCGAACTGGTGAGGACCGAACGAGGCGATGAACACTTCGCGGGGTCCGTCGTCGCCCTCGGCGCGCTCGGCGTCGTCACCGCCCTGACGCTGGATGTGGTACCGGCATTCGACGTCCAGCAGTGGGTCTACGAAGGGCTTCCCCTCGCCACCCTCAGGGACGACTTCGACGAGGTGATGTCCGCTGCCTACAGCGTCAGCCTGTTCACCCGCTGGCAAGGCGGCCCGATCGACCAGATCTGGCTCAAGCGGCGCGTGGACGAGAAGGGGCCGGTGCCCGGGGCGCGGCGCTGGCTCGGCGCGGTGCCGGCCGACGGGCCGAGGCACCCGGTTCCCGGCATGGCGGCCGGCGCCTGCACCCCGCAGGCGGGCCTGCCGGGCCCCTCTCATCTCAGGCTGCCGCACTTCCGACGTGAGCACATTCCCAGCAGCGGCGACGAACTGCAGTCGGAGTACTTCGTCGAACGCCGGGACGCCGTACCGGCGTTCGACGCCCTGCACGCCGTACGCGACGCCTTCGCGCCCCACCTGCGGATCGGTGAGATCCGGAGCCTGGCGGCGGACGGCCTCTGGCTCAGCCCGGCCCACCGGCGCGACACCGTGGCCTTTCACTTCACCTGGCTGCCCGACCCGGCGGCGGTCACGCGCAGCCTCCGGGTGATCGAGGAGGCACTGGCGCCCTTCGCCGCCCGCCCGCACTGGGGCAAGCTCTTCGTCACGGAGCCGGAGGCCCTGCGCGGCCTCTACCCCCACTACGGCCGTTTCGCCGAGCTGATGAGGGCGAAGGACCCCGCGGGCGTGTTCCGCAACGACTTCGTCAGCCGTCACTTCCGCCTCTGAGCCGGACCGCGGGACGGGACCAGAGGACCGCCGCCGCGCCGCCGGCCCGGTCCGGACCGCCCTCCCCGGCACGGCCGGGCCGGGGAGGGCGAGTCGGATGGTCACCTCCGCTCCCCCGGGTGCCCGAAGCCGGACGACGGCGGGAAGGCCGACCGCCCGGACGCAGCAGAAGGAGAACGCCTTCCCCCTGGACGTGGGGCCGCCCGGGCGTAGTCTTCGCTCAGCACGGAACAGCGGGGGGGAGCACATGGCGGCGGCGGCACACAGGTGGACATCGAGCCTCGATTCGGTCGTGGTGTACGCACAGGGCGCGCTCTGCCGTCGCCTGGCCCGGGGCAGCGTGCCGCCGGACGGCCGGGTACGGGTCACCGGCCTGCCCCGCTCCCTGGACCCCGACTCGCTGCGGGCCCGTGTCCTCGACGCCACCGGGATACGCGTCACCGAGGCCCGTGTGGAGGTCGAGGCCGCACCGCGCGCCGCGTCCGCGGCCACGCCCGGCGTCTCGCGGCGCGAGGTCGAGCGGCTGAGCGACGCGTACACGGCGGCGCGGGCCCGCAGGGACCGGCAGCTGAGCCGGATCGAGGAGGTCCGGGCGCTGCACCCGGTCCCGCCCGCCCGCAAGCGGGACGATCCGCACCGCCGCACTCCGGTCGACGCCTGGCTGGAACTCAGCGACTTCGTCGACGAGCGGCTGACGGCCCTGCAGGCCCGGCTCGTCGAGCTGGAGGAGGCACTGCGCGAGGCCGAGCGGGAGTTCACCGTCGCCTCCGACCGGCTCGCCCGCGCCTCCACCGACACCCCCTCCGCACGCGTGGAGACCACGGTCTGCGCGGTTCTCACCCTCGACGTCTCCGACTCCTCAGGCGCTTCGGCAGCGGAGATGGAAGTGGAGCTGGAATACGGGGTGCCGGGCGCCGTCTGGGTGCCGACCTACCGCCTCACCCACCGTCAGGGTGACGGCGGCGGCCGGCTGGTGCTCCGCGCCTCGGTCGCCCAGCGGACCGGCGAGGACTGGACCGGCGTCCGCGTCGGCCTGGCCACCGCCGACCTGCGGCGCCGCACCGACCTGCCGAGGCTTCGCTCGACCAGGATCGGACGCCGTCAGCCCACCCCCGCCCCGTCCGGCTGGCGCGAGCCCCCGGCGGGCCTCACCGACCTGTTCTCGGGCTACGAAGCGGCCGGGCCCCGCCCCCGCCCGGCCGCGTCTACCGCGCTCCCGGTCGCCGCGGGCGGCGCCCCGTTCGGTGCAGCGCCGCCACTGCCTCCTCCCCCGCCGCCGGCACCTCAGGGCTACGGCGGCATGCCCCCGGCGCCGGGTGGCGCGGACAGCGCCTCCACGGGGGTCTTCGCCGCGATGCCCGACCTCGCGCCACCCGCCACGGGGCGACCCGCCGGCAGGCCGGCCGGGGGCGGCGGTCCCCTCGGCGCGCCGCCCGCCATGGCGCCCGCGGCCCCGGGCCGGGCCTTCGCTCCGCCTCCGCCGGCGCCCGTGCCGCCGCCGGTCGCCGGTCCGCCGCGGCCGAGCGGCGCCGAACTCGACTACGCCGCCCTGGTCCTGAGCGGCCCCGACGAGCCGGGCGACCGCCGCGGCCGCCTGTTCCCCGGCTCCCCCTTCGACCCGGTGGCGACCGAGTACCGCCGCCGTGCCGAGGCCGTGGCCGCGCTGCCGCTGCCCGGGCACGCCGTGCGGCCCCGCGTGTCGGCGGGCTCCTTCGATCACCGCTTCGACGCCGCCGCTCGCGCCGACGTCCCGTCGGACGGCACCTGGCACACCGTCACCGTCGGCGAGATCCCGGTCGGCCTGCGCACCGAGTACCTGTGCGTGCCGTCCGTGGAACAGACCGTGTACGCCACGCTCGTCCTCTCCAACGCCACCGACCAGGCACTGCTGGCCGGCCCGGTGGAGGTCACCGTCGACGACGAGTTCCTGCTGACCGCCGCCCTGCCCACCCTCGCGCCCGGCGCCGTCCGCCGGGTCGGCCTCGGCCCCGCCGAGGCCGTCAAGGTCACCCGACGTACGCACCTGAACGAGTCGACGTCGGGCCTGCGCAACAACACCACCGTGCTCGACCACCGCGTCCACGTGGAGCTGGCGAACCGGCTCGCCCGGCCCG
Source organism: Streptomyces sp. NPDC053755 (assembly GCF_040677675.1). NCBI lineage: Bacteria > Bacillati > Actinomycetota > Actinomycetes > Kitasatosporales > Streptomycetaceae > Streptomyces > Streptomyces sp. NPDC053755. The sequence goes on from NZ_JBFASK010000005.1 coordinate 170,202, forward strand.
TCACCGTCGAGGTCCGCGAACGGGTGCCGGTGACCTCCGAACCGGACGTACGGATCGAGGAACGGGCCGACTGGACGACGCCGGAGGACGGCACCGGACCCGATCACCACACTCCGGGCACCCGCGTCTGGCGGCTCGAGCTGCCCGCGGGCGCCACGACCGCCCTCGACGGCGGCTACGAGATCCGCATCCCGACCGGCAAGGCCCTGGTCGGCGGCAACCGCAGGAGCTGACCCGCCATGACCACGCACCCCGAGCCGATCGCCCTCCCCGTCACCGCCGTCACGTGCCTCGAGGACCGCGCCCACGTCGAACGCACCGTCGTACTCGACCTGGAGGCCGGGGCGCAGCGGCTGCGTCTGGGGCCGGTCAGCGCGCTCGCCGTCGACCGGACCCTCCACGCCGAGGTGACCGCCGACCGTCCCGCGACGGTGCACCACGTACGGATCGTCCGCAGCTGGACCCCGCGCGGGGGGATGCCCTCCCCCGACGACTCCGTCCTGCGCCGACGCGTTCACGCCCTCGAAGAGCAGCGGCTGACCCTGGAACAGCGACGCGACCGGACATGCGGCCGCCTCGACCTGCTCGGCCGCCTCGCGGCCGACCTGCTGCGGGAGATCGGCGAGGGAGCGGGCCACGGCGAGACCGAGCGGGACCGGTGGGAGCGCGAGCTGGACCGCGTGGACGGCGAGCGCGACACGTACGCCGAGCGACTGCGTACGGTGGAGGCCGAGCTGGCCGCCGTCGCCGCCGAACTCGGGCAAGCCGAGCGGGCCATGGCTCTCTACGAGGACCAGCCCGCCGAGCTGGTCGGCCACATCGAACTGACCGTGGAGGCCGAGGCCGCGGGGCCCGCCGAGCTGCGCCTGAGCCACCTCACGCCCTGTGCCCTGTGGCGGCCCGCCTATCGGGCCGTGCTGAACGGCGGCGCGCTGACGCTGGAGACCGACGCGATGGTCTGGCAGCGTACGGGCGAGGACTGGTCGGACGTACGGCTGACGCTGTCGACGGCCCGGTCGGCGCTGGCCACCGATCCGCCACGGCTGGGCGAGGACCGGCTGACGCTCAAGGACCGCACCGCCGCGGAGCGCCGCACGGTCGACGTCGAGCTGCGCGAGGAGGAGATCGGGAACCTCGGGCCGGCTCCCGTACTCGGCCTGCCCGGGGTCGACGACGGCGGCGAGGCACGGGTGCTGCACGCCCCCGCGCGCGTCTCCGTGCCCGGCGACGGCCGCGCCCACCGCGTGCCGCTCTCCTCGTTCGAGACGGCCGTGATCAGCGAGTACGCCTGCTCGCCGGAGCTCTCCGCCCTGGTCACCGAAGTGGTGCGGTTCGACAACCTGTCCGGTCACGCGCTGCTCGCCGGCCCCGTGGACCTGATCCGCGACAGCGGCTTCGGCGGCCGCGGCACGCTGGACTTCACCGCCCCCGGCGCACCCGTCGAGCTCGCCTTCGGCAGCCGTGACGACCACAGCGTCGTCCGCCAGACCGAGGAGACCCGGGACACGGCCGGTCTCACTCAGCGGACCGTGGTCACGCGCACCGTCCGGCTGCATCTGTCCCGCTTCTCCGCGCCCGGTGAGCGCGGCGAGCGGGTGGTCGCCCTCCGCGAGCGGATCCCGGTCTCCGAGGTCTCGGCGGTCGAGGTACGGCTGCGCAAGGAGGCGTGCTCCCCCGCGCCCGACGCGGTCGACGCCGAGGGCATCGTCCGCTGGGACGTCGCCCTCCCGCCGGGCGGTCGCCGCACGGTGACCCTGGTCTACGAACTCTCGGCCAGCTCCAAGGTCACCGGCCTCTGAGGCGGGCCCCGTCCGCCCGGGGCCGGACGCGCCTCTGAGGCGGGGCCCCGTCCGCCGGAGCCGAGCGCGCCACCGAGCCGGGGCCGGGCGCGCCCCTGGGGCCGGCCTTCGTCCCCACGCGCCGGGCCCGCCCCGGCCGTCCCGCAGGAGCCGAGCGTCCCGGCGGGACGCGGCTCCGGCCGCGATACCGTGGTGGTTTCGGCGAGACACCGTCACGAATTCGTGAACCTTCGGCGGGACGCTGGTGCTCAGCACAGCGCACTTCGCGCTTCTCATTCGGGGGGACCACACCATGAGCACCGTACGCAGAGTCGCCGTCGTCCTCGCCGCCGCCGGTACCGCCCTGGCCCTGGCCGCCTGCGGGCCCACCGAGGACGGCGCGTCGGGCGGGGCCGGGGGGCCGGCCGCGAGCCCGTCGACGTCCGCCGCCCCGCCGAGGCCGGTGACGCCGTCCAAGCCGTCGAAGCCGTCCAAGCCGTCGGCGACCCCCGGCGGTAGCGCGTCCGGAGGCGGTGGCGGCTCCTCGGCCGACTACGACGTCTTCCCGTGCAGCACGCACGACGTGACGTTCACCGCCACCCTGGCGGAGCCCACGACCGGCAGCTATCTGCTGAAGATCACCAACAAGGGGTCCAAGGCGTGCCGGGCCCTGGGGCATCCGGTCGTCACCTTCGGCGATCTGGACGGGCAGGCCACGGCACGGGGCGAGGCACCCGGGATCGAGGAGGCACTGAGGCTCGAGCCGGGCGCGTCGGCGTACGCCGGTCTGATGGGCGGCGCCAAGGACGGGACGGGCAGGACCGTCCACACGATCGCGATGACGATGAACACCGAGTCCGATCTGGAGCAGACGCCGCTCACGGCCTCGACCCCCGGCCTGTACGTCTCCGACAAGACCTCCGTGACGCCCTGGATGGACAACGTGGAGGACGCGCTCAGCCTGTAGCCGCGCCGCCCGCCGCTCCCGCCCTGCCGTGCCTCGGATCAGCCCACCAGGTCCGGGGCGCGCAGCATCTCGGGCGGGATGCCCCACGCGTCGACGAGGTCGACCGCGAGAGGCCTGATCCTGCGGCAGAGGTCGTTCACCTCGCGGCTGATCGCCTTGGACCGCTGGACGGTCAGCCGCCCGTGCTCCATGAACCAGGCCCGGTCCGCCTCGATCGTCGAGAGGGCGAACAGGTCGCACAGCAGCCCCAGCGCGACCTTGTTGCCGCCCTCGGGCTGCGCGCGCACCCTGTCGACGAACGCCTCCAGCACCAGCCGCTCGACGTGCGCGTGGGCGAGCGCGATGACGTGGTCCTGCACCTGGGAGAAGACGGCTCCCGGGTCGCGCTTCTGGTCGATGCCGCGCTTGAGGCGTCGGGCCACGCCGGCGAGCATGTGCTCCTCGCGGTAGCGGACCATGGCGAGCTGGTACTCCGAGTCGAGCAGGCCGGCTTCGCGGTCCCACGCGTCGCCGCCGGGCAGCAGGTCGCGTACCCGCTCCAGCAGCTTGTGGGCGGAGGTCTTCTCGATGATCGTCTCGAGGGCGAGGCCGGTGACGTAGCGGACCATGCCGAGCTGGTCCAGGTCCTCGAACTCGCTGGCGTGGTCGGTGAGCAGGCCCTTGGCCACGAGCTGCAGCAGGACGTGGTTGTCGCCCTCGAACGTGGTGAAGACGTCGCTGTCGCTCTTGAGGGCGGCGAACCGGTTGACGGCGAGATAGCCTGCGCCGCCGCACGCCTCGCGGCACTCCTGGACGACGCGGGTGGCGTGCCAGGTACCGAGTGCCTTCGTGCCCGCGGCCCGTGACTCCAGCCGGCGGCGCGCGTGCGGATCGTCCTCGGCGCCGGAGAAGACGTCGTGGAGCTGTGTGCGCACGACGTCCTGCGCGAAGTGCAGGGCGTAGGTGCGCGCGATGAGGGGCAGCAGCCGGCGCTGGTGCAGGCCGTAGTCGAGGAGCAGTTGCTCCTCGGCGTCGGCGGTGGCTTCGAACTGCCGGCGCCGCACGGCGTACTTGGTGGCGATGGTCAGGGCGACCTTGGCGACGTTGACCCCGGCGCCGCCGACGCTGACCCGGCCCTGCACCAGCGTGCCGAGCATGGTGAAGAAGCGCCGGTTGGGGTTCTCGATCGGGCTCGTGTAGACGCCTTCGGAGGTGACGTCGGCGAACCGGTTGAGCAGCGCCTCGCGCGGCACGCGCACTCCGTCGAACCACAGACGGCCGTTGTCGACACCGTTGAGACCCATCTTGCGGCCGTCGTCCTCGATCCGGACGCCGGGCGCCGGTTCGCCTCCGGCCCGGACGGGCACGACGAAGGCGTGCACCCCCTGGGAGGTGCCGCCCACATCGAGCTGGGCGAAGACGACGGCCAGTTCGGCGTGACGGGCCGCGTTTCCGATGTAGTCCTTGCGCGCCTGGTCGCCCTGGGTGGTGATGACGAACTCCTGGCTCGCGGCGTCGTACCTCGCGACGGTGCCGAGCGCCTGCACGTTCGAGCCGTGCCCGGTCTCGGTCATCGCGAAGCATCCCATCAGCCGCCCGGTGACCAGGTCCGGCAGATAGGCGTCGTGATGGCGCTCGGTGCCCAGGTGCAGGATCGCGCCGCCGAAGAGTCCGAACTGGACGCCGACCTTCACCAGCACCGACAGGTCGCCGAAGGCCAGCGTCTCGAACGCGGCGATCGAAGCTCCGACGTCACCGCCCCCGCCGTGCGCGCGCGGGAACCCCATGCCGGTCTGACCCGTCGCGGCCATGTCGACCACGATCTCGCGCACCCGCTCCCGGAACGCGTCGACACCGAGTTCGTCGGCGTCGTCGAGCACGGAGGCGTGCGTCGTGAGATTGGCACGGACCAGGTCGCGGACCTCGGCGTACTCGCCGTCGAGCAGCGCGGTCAGCGCGCAGACGTCGATCTCGGGCCGGACGTGGCCGCTGGTGGCAGGGGATGCGTTGTCGGAGGCCATGCCCTGTCGCTACCCCGCGCCGGAACGATCAACCAGGGCCGCGGAGCGGTGCCGCCACCCGGGCCGCCCGGCGTATGCCGCGGAGCCGGTGGGTGCGGGGGCCGCGACGGCGGACAATGGGCTTCTACGACGACACTCCGGCGTCGCCGCCGGCCGGCTCCGCTGCGGGCACGATCCGCCGGACAGAGCCTCAGGAGGGGAAGCGTGACCGAGACCAGCAGCACCCGATCCGCCGCCGACGAAACGCATGGGGCGCAAGGGGCACAAGTGGCGCCTCGGAGCCGACTGCGGCGCGTGATGCGCTACCTCCCCCTGATCGCCCCCGTCCTGTTGTGGGCCGTGCCGTGCTGGGTGCTCCTGTACACCGGCCAGCACTGGCCGCTCCCCGTCGCCCTGGCCGGCACCACGCTGTCCGGCCTCGGCCTGATCGGCATGCCGCTCGCGATGGCGCGCGGCCACGGTCGGCGCCGGCAGGACCGGGCGGCGATCATCGGTGACGCGCTGCTGGGGGGCGTGTGGGTCCTGTTCACCTGGTCCGTGCTGCTCGGCGTCCTGCTGCGGCTCGCTCTGGCCGTGGCCGGCGTCGGTGACGGACAGGGCCGGGCGCGCATCGTCACCTGGGCCGCCGTCGGCGTGACCGCCGTGCTGCTCGCCTGGGGCTACGCCGAGGCCCGACGCGTGCCACGCGTGCGCCGGCTCGACGTGGAACTCCCGCGCCTGGGGGCCGGGCTGGACGGCACCCGCGTCGTCCTGATCACCGACACCCACTACGGCCCGCTCGACCGCGCCCGCTGGTCGGCCCGGGTCTGCGAGACGGTGAACACCCTGGAGGCCGACCTGGTCTGCCACACCGGCGACATCGCGGACGGCACGGCCGAACGCCGTCGCGCCCAGGCCGCCCCGCTGGGCACCGTGCAGGCGACCCGGGCCCGCGTCTACGTCACCGGCAACCACGAGTACTACAGCGAGGCCCAGGGCTGGGTCGACCTGATGGACGAGCTGGGGTGGGAGCCGCTGCGCAACCGCCATCTCCTGCTCGAACGCGGCGGTGACACCCTCGTGGTCGCCGGTGTCGACGACGTCACCGCAGAGTCCTCCGGCCTGGCGGGCCACCGCGCCCACCTCGCCGGCGCCCTGAACGGCGCGGACCCCGGCCTTCCCGTCCTCCTCCTCGCCCACCAGCCCACGTTCGTCGACCGCGCGGCCGCCCACGGCATCGATCTCCAGCTGTCGGGCCACACCCACGGCGGCCAGATCTGGCCCTTCCACTACTTGCTCCGCCTCGACCAGCCGGCCGTCGCCGGCCTCAGCCGCCACGGCACCCGGACCCTCCTCTACACGAGCCGCGGCACCGGCTTCTGGGGCCCGCCCTTCCGCGTCTTCGCCCCCAGCGAGATCACCCTGCTCGTGCTCCGCTCCCCGCAGCGGTCCTCACCCGGGGCGCGGTGACCGGGAGGGTACTGCGCGGCGGCGGGACGGGGGCGGCCGAGCCCGCCCCGCAGCGCCGCTTCAGCCCGGACTCACCCCAGGAACGAGAGGCGGACCTGGCGTTGCGGATTGTCCTTGTTGGTGTCCACCAGGCAGACCGACTGCCAGGTCCCGAGCGCCAGTTCGCCGCCGATCACGGGAAGCGTCGCATGGGGCGGGACGATGGCCGGCATCACGTGGTCGCGGCCGTGCCCCCGGCTTCCGTGGCGGTGCTGCCAGCGCTCATCGGCCGGGAGCAGGTGGTGCAGGGCCGTCAGCAGGTCGTCGTCGCTGCCCGCTCCCGTCTCGATCAGCGCCACGCCCGTGGTCGCGTGGGGCGTGAAGACGTTCAGCAGTCCATCCCGGCCTTGCGCGACCTCTGCCAGGAAGGAGGCGCAGTCCCGGGTCAGGTCGTAGACGGTCTCTGACGCACCGGTGGTGACGTCCAGGGTGCGGGTCTCGAATCCGTGGCTCATGGCTCCATGGTGGCGGATGGAGCAGTCCTCTCACACTCCCCACGCGCACGGCCCCAGGGCGACGACCTTCCCCGGCACGCGACGGGCGCCCCTGCCGACCGGGGCCGACGTCACACTCGGCACCCCGGCGCGGAGGCTCCGGAGGTCCGCAGGTCCGGAGGTTCCGCTCCCCCGGAGGGGGGAAGATCCCGGGGCGCTCCGTGGTTGGTGGAATCGTGAACGACTTCGGTGGACGAGACGTGGACGTGGTGGTCGTCGGTGCCGGGCAGGCCGGGCTTTCGGCCGCGTATCACCTGCGGCGGACCGGTATGGAGCCGGACCGGGACTTCGTCGTGCTCGACCACGCTCCGAAGCCCGGCGGCGCCTGGCAGTTCCGCTGGCCCTCGCTCACCTACGGCAAGGTCCACGGCATGCACGCGCTTCCCGGGATGGAACTGACCGGGGCCGACGGCGGGCGGCCGTCCTCCGAGGTGATCGGCGCGTACTTCGCCTCGTACGAGGAGCGCTTCGCCCTGCGGGTCCACCGGCCCGTCGAGGTCCACGCGGTCCGGGACGGCGAGGGGGGCCGCCTGCTCGTCGAGACCTCGGAGGGGGCGTACGCCCCCCGCGCCCTGATCAACGCCACCGGCACCTGGGACCGGCCGTTCTGGCCCCGCTATCCGGGTCAGGAGACCTTCCGCGGCCGTCAGCTGCATACCGCCGGCTACCCGGGCCCCGAGGCGTTCGCGGGCCTGCGGGTCGTCGTGGTCGGTGGCGGTGCCTCGGGGACGCAGCATCTGATGGAGATCGCCGAGGTCGCGGCGGAGACCACCTGGGTGACCCGGCGCGAGCCGGTCTTCCGCGAGGGCCCGTTCGGCGAGATGGAGGGGCGCGCGGCCGTGGCGCTGGTGGAGGAGCGGGTCCGCAGGGGACTTCCGCCGCAGAGCGTGGTCTCGGTCACCGGGCTCCCGCTGAACGACGCGATCAGGAGCGCGCGGGAGCGGGGTGTCCTGGACCGCGTGCCCATGTTCGACCGCGTCACGCCGAGCGGGGTGGCCTGGGACGACGGCCGGACCGTCGACGCGGACGTGATCCTCTGGGCGACCGGGTTCCGCGCCGCCATCGACCACCTCGCGCCCCTGCGGCTGCGCGAGCCGGGTGGCGGCATCCGGGTGGAGGGGACGCGTGCGGCGCGGGACGAACGCGTCCATCTGGTGGGGTACGGGCCCTCGGCCTCAACGATCGGCGCCAACCGGGCCGGCCGCGCCGCCGTCACGGAGATCCGCCGCCTGCTGGACCGGGAGCGGGTGGCCCTGGCCGGGCCCTGATCCGCCGCCCCGACCCGGCGCCGCAACCCGGTGCCGCCGCCCGCCGAAGCACCGCGCCGCTTCGAGCCGAACCCGCCGTCGCCGCCCGCCGCCCGGACGCGCCGTCCCTCGAACCGCCGTAGCCGCCCGCCGCCCGCCGCCCCCAGCGCGCCGTCTCAGCCCACCGTCGCCGCCGTCCGCCGCCCCCAGCGCGCCGTCTCAGCCCGTCGCCGCCGTCCGCCGGTTCGCGTTGAACTCCGCCACGTTCGCCTCGTGTGCGGCGTAGTCGCTCGTGAACCGCGTGTCCCCGGGCTTCACCGTCACGAAGTAGAGCCACTCCCCCTCGGCCGGCGCGATCGCCGCGCTCATCGCCTGCTCGCCCGGGTTGCCGATCGGTGTGGGCGGCAGGCCCTGCCGCTCGTAGGTGTTGTACGGGCTGTCGATCCTGGTGTCCGCGTGCGTGGTGTCCACGGTGGAGCGTCCGAGGGCGTAGTTCAGGGTCGAGTCCATCTGGAGCGACATGCCGCGCGCGAGGCGGTTGTAGACGACGCGGGCGACCTTCCCCATGTCATCGGGGGTGTCCGCCTCCGCCTGCACGATGCTCGCGATGATCACGGTCTGGTGCACGCTGACGCCGTTGCGCTGCGCCCCGGCGGTGATGGCCTCGGTGCCGAACCTCGTGCCCGCCGTGGCGACCATGTAGCGCAGCAGCCCTTGCGGGGTCGTCGCGGACGTCACGGGATACGTCGCGGGGAACAGATAGCCCTCCGGGTTGCCCCCGGCGGCTGCGGGCAGTCTCAGGCGGGTGGCGGGGGCGCCGGCGATCCGGCCGGTGGTGCCCGCCGCGAGGCCGAGGGAGGTGTCCACGGCGCGGTAGACCTGCGTCGCCCGCCAGCCCTCGGGGATCAGCAGGGTCCGCTCCTTCTCGACCGGAGCCGGGGACGGCTCGTCGCGTGAGAGGAGCAGGGGGACGGTGACCGCCGTGGCGACGACGAGGGCGGCGCCGAGGAGCAGGACGATGCGGCCGCGCCGGGTCAGCCGGGCGCGGCGGCGGCGGTCGGGCTGCCTGTGCGTCATGGCCGCACGCTAACCCGGCGCCCCCGCGAAACCGGGGACCGTACACGCGGCGGCGCCGCCGGTCCCTGGGACGGGGTACCGGCGGCGCCGTGGCACTGCGATCGTCAGACGAGCCAGCCCAGGAAGTGGACGACGCCGGCGAGCAGGTGGGTGATCACGTTCATCGGGGTGCTTCTCCTCGTGCGTGTACAGGTGTGGGACCGCGCGGTCACGGTCTGCAGCCCGTTGATCGCGCACCGTCATCCTCACGCGTCGCAGGGGTACGGGGCAACGAAAGCCGTGGCGATCACACGTTCTGGGGAACACCCGATCCCGCGTTCGTGTGTTCGCCGCCGGACCCTGGGGTGGCGGAGTCCGGGGCGGAGACGGCCGGTTTCGCGTCGGCGTCCCTGCGCACGAGGGCGGCGTACCGGCCGTCCATCGCCACGAGTTCGTCGTGGGTGCCGCGCTCGGCGATCCGGCCGTCGTCGAGGACGACGATCTGGTCCGCGTCGCGGACGGTGGAGAGGCGGTGGGCGATCGTGAGGGTGGTGCGTCCGGCGGAGAGCGCGTCGATGGCCTGCTGCACGGCGTGTTCGGTCCGGGTGTCCAGCGCGCTCGTCGCCTCGTCGAGGATGAGCACGGGCGGGTCGCGCAGGATGGTGCGGGCGATCGCCAGGCGCTGCTTCTCGCCGCCGGAGAACCGGTATCCGCGCTCGCCGACCAAGGTGTCGTAGCCGTCCGGCAGGGCGGCGATGTGGTCGTGGATCTGCGCGGCCCGGGCGGCCGCCTCGATCTCCTCGTCGGTGGCGTCCGGCTTGGCGAAGCGCAGGTTGTCGGCGACGGAGGCGTGGAAGAGGTAGGTCTCCTGGGAGACCACGCCCACGGCCCGGGCGAGGGTGTCGAAGGACAGGTCGCGCACGTCGACGCCGTCGATCAGGACCCGGCCCCCGGTCACGTCGTACAGCCGGGGGACGAGATAGCTGAGCGTGGACTTGCCGGAGCCGGTGGGGCCGACGACGGCGAGGCTGCCGCCGGCCGGGACGGTCACGTCGACGGCGGCGAGTGTGGGGCGGCCCGGCGCGTCACGGTCGTACCGGAACTCGACCTTCTCGAAGGTCACCTCGCCGGCGACCTTCTCCAGCCGCACGGGGTCAGGGGACTCCGTGATGTCGACCGGCAGGTCCAGGTATTCGAAGATCCGCTGGAAGAGGGCGAGGGAGGTCTGCATCTGCACGCCGGTGGAGAGCAGGCTCACGGTCGGCCGGAAGAGGCCCTGCTGGAGCGAGACGAAGGCGACCAGCGTACCCAGCGAGATGGCGGGGCCGCCGGACTGGAGGGCCAGGCCGGCGGACCAGTAGATCAGCGCCGGCATGGCGGCCATCACGATGCCGATGGTGGACATGCGCCAGCGTCCGGCCATGGAGGAGCGCACTTCGAGGCCGACGAGGCGCTCGGACTCCCGGGCGAAGGACGCGGTGAGCGAGTCGGCTCGGCCCATGGTCCGGCCGAGCAGGATCCCGCTGACGGAGAGCGACTCGGTGACGGTGGCCGCCATGGAGGCCATCTGCTTCTGTCGCTGGGTGGTGATCTTCTTGCGCTCCCGCCCGACGCGGCGGCTGATCCAGACGAAGACCGGCAGCAGGAGCAGCGAGACGACGGTCAGCCGCCAGTCGAGGGCGAGCATGGCGACGATGGTGGCGATGACCGCGGTGAGGTTGGAGACCAGGGAGGTGGCGGTCGAGGTGACCGTCGCCTGCATGCCGCCGATGTCGTTGGCGATGCGGGACTGGATCTCGCCGGTGCGGGTGCGCGTGAAGAAGGCGAGCGGCATCCGCTGCAGCCGGCCGAACACCGCCGTGCGCAGATCGTGCATGACGCGCTGGCCGACGGTGGTGGAGATCAGGGTCTGGAGCACGCCGAAGACGCTGTTCATCACGGCGGTGACGATCATGCCGAGGGCGAGCAGGCTGAGCAGTCCCGTGCGGCCCTGCGGGATGGCGGTGTCGAGGATCTCCCGGAGCATGAACGGCGAGGCCACCGACACCAGCGACGAGGCGCAGACGAGGAGGCCGACGACGGCGAGGCGGCCGCGGTAGGGCCGGAAGAGCCGCACGATGCGCCGCACCTGGGCGGGCTCCTTCGGCTTCGCGGGGTCGCGCGCGGGGGGTGTCCAGGAGGACGGTTCGTCGGGGTGCATGGGCTCCTACGAGGGGGTGACGGCACTGGCCTTCAGAGCGTAGCTCATTGTTACCTATACTCACAATGAACGGGGTCCTGATATCGTTCCCGCCATGAACACACCCGAGGCCACGAGCACGCCGGGCGTGCGCACGCCGGACGCCGACGGGCTCCTCGCCGAGCAGCTGCTGCGCCTCACCCGCCGTCTGCACCGCGTCCAGAAGCTCCACCTGGAGCCGGTCGGCATCACTCCCGCGCAGTCTCGCCTGCTGCGGACGGTCGCGCATTACGACCATCCGCCGCGGATGGCCGATCTCGCAGAGCGCCTGGAGGTCGTGCCCCGCGCCGTGACCAGTCTGGTCGACGGCCTGGAGGCGGCCGGCCGGGTCCGCCGCGTCGCCGATCCGACCAACCGCCGGGTGATCCGAATCGAACTCACGGACGCGGGACGCGCGACGCTGCGGGCGTTGCGCAGCGCGCGTCGGGCGGCCGCAGAGGACATCCTGGCTCCATTGACCGTCGATCAGCGCGAGGTGCTCGGAGGTCTGCTGTCCGCCCTGGTCGACCACGTGCCGGAGCGCCGCTGCTGACCGCGACCGGCCGCGGCCCGCGGCGGGGGCAGCACCGGGCGTCCCGCCGAGGGGAGCCGCGCCATGCCACTGCTGGAGCCGAAGCCGCAGGCCCTGCGTCCCGGACGGAAGCGCACTCCGGCCCCTGACCGGGTGCCCGATCTCCTGGCCCGCGGCACGCCCCGGCGGCTGCGGGAGGAGCTCGCCGCGCTCATCGGCCCCGAGAAGGTGCTCTCGACCGTCGCCGACCTGGTGCGGTACGCCTCCGACGCCAGTCCCTACCGCTTCGTGCCCCAGGTGGTGCTGGTCGCCGAGGACGTCGACGACATCTCGGCGATCCTGTCGTACGCCCACGGCCGGGGCCGTGAGGTGGTGTTCCGCGCGGCCGGGACCAGCCTCAACGGCCAGGCGCAGGGCGAGGACATCCTGGTCGACGTGCGCAGGCACTGGGCGGGCGTCGAGGTCCTAGACGGCGGCGCCCGCGCCCGGATCCGGCCCGGCACCACCGTGCTGCGGGCCAACGCCGCCCTCGCGCGGTACGGCCGGGTCCTCGGCCCCGACCCGGCCAGCGCCGTCGCCTGCACCATCGGCGGGGTCGTCGCCAACAACGCCTCGGGCATGACGGCCGGGACGACCCGCAACTCCTACCGCACCGTCTCCTCGCTCACCTGCGTCCTGCCGAGCGGCACCGTCGTGGACACCGCCGACCCGGCCGCCGACGAGGAACTCGCCCGCGCCGAACCACGCCTGTGCGAGGGCCTCCTGGCCGTCAAGGCCGAGATCGAGGCCGACCCGGAACTGACCGCGCGCATCCGGGCCAAGCACACCCTGAAGAACACCCACGGCTACCGCCTGGACGCCTTCCTCGACGGCGCGACCCCCGTGGAGATCCTGCGCGGCCTGATGGTCGGATCGCAGGGCACGCTCGGCTTCATCGCCGAGGTCGTCTTCGACACCCTGCCGCTGGACCGCGCGGTCTCCACCGCCCTGCTCTTCTTCCCCTCGCTGACGGCCGCGGCCGCCGCCGTGCCCCGCTTCGGGGACGCCGGGGCCGTCGCCGTGGAGCTGATGGACGGCAACACCCTGCGCGCCTCGGTGAACGTCGCCGGGGTCCCGGCCGACTGGGCGGGCCTGCCCCGGGAGACGGCCGCGCTGCTGGTCGAGTTCCGCGCACCGGACCCGGACGCGCTGGAGGCGCACGAGCAGGCGGCGGCCCGGCTCCTGGGGGAGCTGGAGCTGATCGCTCCGGTCGCCTCCGTGGCCGCGGCCGGCAACGCCTTCACCCGCGACCCGGAGACGATCGCCGGGTACTGGAAGGCGCGGAAGGCATTCGTGACCGCCGTGGGCGGATCACGCCCCTCCGGTACGACGCTGATCACCGAGGACTTCGCGGTGCCGCCGGACCGGCTCGCGGAGGCATGCGCCGAGCTGCTCGACCTTCAGGCGCGGCACGGCTTCGACGCCGCCGTGGCGGGGCACGCCCTCCACGGCAACCTGCACTTCCTGCTCGCCTTCGACGCGGCCGACCCCTCCGACGTCGAGCGGTACGCGGCGTTCATGGACGCGTTCTGCAAGCTGACCGTGGAGCGGTTCGACGGATCCCTCAAGGCCGAGCACGCCACCGGGCGCAACCTGGCGCCGTTCCTGGAGCTGGAGTGGGGGCCGAAGGCCACCGAGCTGATGTGGCGGACCAAGGAGCTCCTCGACCCGGACGGACTGCTCGCCCCCCGGGTCGTCCTCGACCGCGACCCCCAGGCCCACCTGCGCAGTCTGAAGACCCTCCCGAGGGTCGAGGCGATCGTGGACGCCTGCATCGAGTGCGGCTTCTGCGAACCGACCTGCCCCAGCATCGACCTGACGACCACTCCCCGCCAACGCATCGCGCTGCGACGGGAGATGATGCGGCAGAGCGACGGCTCCCCGGTCGAGACCGGGCTCCTCGACACGTACGGCTACGACGCCGTGGACACCTGCGCGGGCGATGCGACCTGCAAGCTGGCCTGCCCGGTGGGGATCGACACCGGGGCGCTGATGCGGGAGTTCCGGCACGCCCGGCACTCCCCCCGGGAGGAGCGGATCGCCGCGCTGGCCGCGCGGGGCTTCGCGGCCGTGGAGGCTTCGGCGCGGCTCGCGCTCGGCGCGGCCGCGCGGATCGACGACCGCTTCCTGGGCTCGCTCACCGGTCTCCTGCGCAGGGCGGTGCGGCCCGAGCTCGTACCGGAGTGGCTGCCCGAGATCCCCGGAGCGGCGGCCCGGCGTCTGCCCCGCACGGACCGGCTCACGGCGGTCGCCGTCTACTACCCGGCCTGTGTGAACCGGATCTTCGGCGACCCCGAGGACGGGACCCGGGACGGGCCGTCGCTCCCCGAGGCGGTGGTGGCGCTCTCGGCCCGCGCCGGGATGCCGGTGTGGATCCCGGACGACGTGGCCGGTACGTGCTGTGCCACGATCTGGCACTCCAAGGGGTACGCACGGGGCAACGCGCTCATGGCCGAGCGCATCGTGGAGGCCGCCTGGGGCTGGACGGCCGGCGGGCGGCTGCCGCTGATCGTCGACGCGTCCTCCTGCACGCTCGGCCTCGCCCACGACGTGGTGCCGCATCTCGCTCCCGACAAGCGGGAGTTGCACGCGGAACTGACCGTGCTCGACTCCCTGGAGTGGGCGGCGGACGAGCTGCTCCCCCGCCTGGAGGTACGGCGCCGGGTCGGCTCGGCGGTGGTTCATCCGACGTGCTCCATGCGGCATCTGGGCCACGAGGACCGGCTGACGGCCGTCGCCCGGGCCTGCGCGGACGACGTCGTCGTCCCGGACGACGCGGGCTGCTGTGCCTTCGCGGGCGACCGCGGCATGCTGCACCCGGAGCTGACGGCCTCCGCCACCGCGCGCGAGGCGGCGGAGGTGACGAGCCGCGCCTTCGACGCGCACCTGTCGGCGAACCGGATGTGCGAGATCGGCATGGAGCGGGCGACCGGGCGGAGTTACAGGTCGGCGTTGCTCGCCCTGGAACACGCCACCCGCCCCTGAACGCCCCACGAGAGCGGCCCGGAAGCCGGCGGGCGCCATGACGAGGTCCCCCACCGACGCGGTGGGGGACCTTCGCCGTCGCCGCCCGCAACCAAGCGGAGGCGAAGAGTCCAACCACCCGTCGCGAGAGTCCAAACCGTTCCCTTGCGCGCCTTCGGCCTCAACGGACAGGGTCCTGTGCGGGATTCATGAACCAGCCATGCACACAGCACCCGGAGGTTCGATGAACGACAACGCACCGCAGCCCCCGAGCCGCCGTTCCGTACTCCGGACCACGGCCGGCGCGGCGGGAGCCGGAATCGGCCTGGGCGCCCTCGGCGGGCCGGCCGCCCACGCCGCCACCCCCGCCGACGCCTCCGCCCCACCCCTCCCGGAGGAGGCGGGGACGCCGCCCCGCAAGGGCGCCACCATGGCCGGCGTTCCCTTCGAGCGCCGCTCCACCGTCCGGGTCGGCATCATCGGCCTCGGAAACCGGGGCGGAAGCATGATCGACCTGTTCCTCGCCCTTCCCGGGGTCCGCGTGATCGCCCTCTGCGACCCGGTGAAGGCCAAGACGGAGCAGGCCGCCGCCAAGGTCGTCGCCGCCGGCCAGCCCTCCCCCGCCGTGTACACCCACGGGGAGGACGACTACGAGCACCTCTGCGCCCGCTCCGACCTCGACTTCGTCTACGTGGCCACGCCCTGGGACCTCCACTTCCCGATGGCGCGGGCGGCGATGCTGCACGGCAAGCACGTGGGAGTCGAGTGTCCGGTGGCGATGCGCCTCGACGAGCTGTGGCAGCTGGTCGACCTGTCGGAGCGGACCCGCCGCCACTGCATGCAGCTGGAGAACTGCTGTTACGGCCGCAACGAGATGCGGGTGCTCCGCATGGCGCACGCGGGCAAGTTCGGCGACCTGCTGCACGCGGCGGGCGCGTACAACCACGATCTGCGGGAGCTGATGTTCTCGCCGACCTACTACGAGGGTCCGTGGCGCCGGCTGTGGCACACCCGTCTTCGCGGCGACCTCTATCCGAACCACGGCTTCGGCCCGGTCGCCGGCTATCTGGACGTCAACCGCGGCGACCGGGTGGTCAGCATCAGCAGCTTCGGCACTCCCGCGCTCGGTCTCGCCGAGTACCGGGCCGAGAGGGTGCCGCCGGGCGACCCGAGCTGGAAGGAGACGTACGTCGGGAGCGACCGGACGATCAGCGTGGTGCAGACGGCGAAGGGCCGGGTGATCCGGCTGGAGCACGACGTGTCGACCCCGCACCCGTACAGCCGTGTCAACAGCCTCGGCGGCACGCGCGGCGTCTTCGAGGACTATCCGGCACGGATCTATCTGGAGCCGGACCACAAGGGCCACCAGTGGGGCGACTTCGCGGCGTACGCCGCGGAGTTCGACCACTGGCTGTGGAAGGAGCACGCCAACCCGCCGGGCGGTCACGGCGGGATGGACTACCTCATGGTCTTCCGCCTGATGCAGTGCATGCGGCTGGGGCTGGTGCCGGACTTCGACGTGTACGACGCGGCGACCTGGACGGCTCCGGTGCCGCTCAGTGACGCGTCGATCAGGGCGAAGGGCGCACCCCAGGCGATTCCGGACTTCACCCGGGGCGAGTGGCGCAAGGCGAGGGAGGGCATGGACTCGGCCAGGCCTCAGTAGCGGACCCGGTGGCGCGCGCGGGGCCCGGCCGGATTCGGCCGGGCCCCGCCGTCCACGCGTCACCCGACCGGCCGTGGGCGGCGCTGAGGGGTGTCACGGGGGCGGGTGGCGTCCTTCCCTGCGGACGCGGTGGCGCCGTCGGGCGGCGGCCGGGGAGCGCGGGGGCCAGGACGACGGCGGACCGCCCATCGGGAGCGGCCCCGGGGCGAGGCGGGCAACGCGCCGACGGACGGCACCGGGCCGCCGGCAGGGCACGCGAGTCAAGCGCGGGGCGTGTGGGGCGTCCGGAGGGCATCGGCCCGATCATGGCGGGTTCCGTGCGCGTGCGGGAGAAAATCGATTGCCGCCCGGATGCCCCGGGCGCGAACCTTGCACGGCTCGAAACACCGGCCACCAGCCGCCGAGCCTCTCACGCGCCGCCCGGAAGCGGCTCACGAGCAGAACGAGTCATCGGGCCCACCAGCCCGCGGGAACCACCGGAAGACCCTGGAACGCCATGCAGATTCGCGAACTTCCCTATGCCGATCCAGGAGTCCCCGATGTCCGTTCGGGCACCCGGTTCCTGCTCTGGCTCGGCCGCAACCAGCTCGGCGGACAGGTCAGATGCCTGCTGTGGGGGATCCTGCTCCAGTTCGGCATCGCCGGTCTGCCGCTCGCGGTCGGACTCGCCGTCCAGGCCGTCGTCGACCGCGACGGCGGCCGGCTCGCGGTCGCGGGCGGTGTGCTCGCCGGGCTGGGCGCGGCGATCGCGGTCGGCGACACGATGCTGCACCGCACCGCCGTCACCAACTGGATCACCGCTGCCGCGCGCGTGCAGCAGCTCCTCTCCCGCAAGACCGCCGAGCTGGGATCGATCCTGACCCGCCGCGTCGCGGCGGGCGAGGTGGTCGCCGTCTCCACCGGCGACGTCGAGAAGATCGGCTGGTTCGTCGAGGCGCTCTCGCGCTTCGCGGCGGCGGCCGTCACCCTGATGGCCGTCTGCGTGGCCCTGGTCGTCTACCAGCCCGCCCTCGGCGTCCTGGTCGCGGTCGGTGTGCCGGTCCTCGCCGTCGCCGCCCTGCCGCTGCTGCCCCGCGCCACCCGCCGGGCCGACGAACAGCGCGAGAAGGCCGGCAAGGCCACCGAACTCGCCTCCGACACCGTGGCCGGTCTGCGCGTGCTGCGCGGCATCGGCGGCGAGGAGCTCTTCCTCGGCCGCTACCGCGCGGCCTCCCAGGAGGTGCGCCGGGCCGCCGTGCGCAGCGCCCGCATGTGGGCGCTGATCGCGGCGATCCAGGTCCTGCTGCCGGGAGTCCTGCTCATCGCCGTGGTGGTGTACGGGGCACGGCTCGCGCTCGACGGGCGGATCGCCGTCGGCGAGCTGGTCACGGTCTACGGCGCCGTGATGCTGACGCATCATCCGCTGCGCAACTTCGAGGAGATCGCGATGGCCTTCTCCTTCTCCCGGCCCTCCGCCAGACGGGCCGCGCGCGTGCTGTCGCTGTCGCGCACGTCGACGACGACGGACGAGGGCCGGGCCCGGACGGCGGGTCACGACGAGGGCGGGGCGTCCGGCGAGCTGTACGACCCGGTCACGGGTCTGCTCGCGCCCGCCGGCCTCTTCACCGCGGTCGTCTGTGGCGATCCGGACGCGGCCGGACGACTCGCGGACCGGCTCGGCGGGCATCCCGCCGACCCGGGCGAGGGCCACACCTCCGTCCTCCTCGGCGGCGTCCCGCTCGACGAGCTGACGCTCGACGCCGCCCGGTCCGCCGTCCTCGTACAGGACAAGGACCCGGTCCTGCTCTCCGGCACCCTGCACGAGCTGCTCGACGTCCCCTCGTCGGGCGCGGTCCGGCCGGCCGACGCCCTGTCCGCGGCGCAGTGCGGGGACGTCCTCGCCGCACTCGCGCAGGCATCGGTGGACAGCGACGGCGACCCGATGAGAACCCGGATCACCGAGCGCGGCCGGTCGCTCTCCGGAGGGCAGCGCCAGCGCCTGGCCCTGGCCCGCTCGCTGGTCACCGACCCGGAGGTGCTGGTCCTCGACGAGCCGACCTCGGCGGTCGACTCGCACACCGAGGCCCGTGTGGCGGCAGGCGTCAAACGCCTGCGGGAAGGCTCCACGACCGTGGTCCTGGCCTCGTCGCCGCTGCTGCTCGACCTGGCCGACCGGGTCGTCCTGCTCCACGAGGACCAGGTGGTGGCCGTGGGAGGCCACCGCGCACTGCTGCGCGACGAGCCGCTGTACCGGGCCGTCGTCACACGCGAGACGGACGAGGAGGTCGCCGCCACGCCCCGGGCCCGGGGCGAGCGGGAGGCCGGGTCCCTCGAAGGGCTCGAAGAACTCAGCGAGCTGGACGAGCTCGACGAGCTGGACGAGCTCGACGAGCTGGAAGGAGAGTCGGCATGATCGGCCTCGCGCCCCCGGCGTACGACCCGGCCGCCCCGCAGTCGGCCACGACCCTGCCCGTGGGCACCGCGGCCACCGTCCGCGGCTACGTCCGCGAGCTGCTGAGCCGCCACCGCCGGGCGTTCGCGCTCCTCATCGGGGTGAACGCGGTCGCCGTGATCGCCTCGATGGTCGGCCCCTACCTCCTCGGCTCGGTGGTCGAACGGCTCGCCGACGGCGCGCGCGAGCTGCGTCTCGGACCGACGGTCGCCCTGTTCGCGGCCGCGCTGGTCGTCCAGACGCTCTTCGTCCGGCTGGTGCGGCTGCGAGGGGCGACGCTCGGTGAGGAGATGCTCGCCGATCTGCGCGAGGACTTCCTCGTGCGGTCCGTGGGCCTGCCACCGGGCGTCCTGGAGCGGGCCGGCACCGGCGACCTGCTCTCCCGCATCACCACCGACATCGACCGGCTGGCCAACGCCATGCGCGAGGCCGTGCCGCAGCTCGCCGTCGGGGTGGTCTGGGCGGGGCTGCTGATCGGCGGTCTCGCCGTCACCGCCCCGCCACTGGCGCTCGCGATCCTGATCGCCGCGCCGCTGCTGATCGTGGGCTGCCGCTGGTACTTCCGGCGGGCACCGTCGGCCTACCGGTCGGAGGCCGCGGGGTACGCCGCCGTCGCGGGCGCGCTCGCCGAGACCGTCGACGCCGGCCGCACGGTCGAGGCCCACCGCCTCGGCGCCCGCCGGATCGCCCTCTCCGACCGGCGGATCACCGAATGGACGGCGTGGGAGCGGTACACCCTCTTCCTGCGCTCGGTCCTGTTCCCGGTCATCAACCTCACGCACACGATCGTGCTGGCCTCCGTGCTGCTGCTCGGCGGGACGTTCGTGCTGCGGGGCTGGATGGACGTCGGTCAGCTGACGACGGGCGCGCTGCTCGCCCAGATGCTGGTGGACCCCATCGGCATCATCCTGCGCTGGTACGACGAACTGCAAGTGGCCCAGGTGTCGTTGGCGCGGCTCGTCGGCGTCCGCGACATCGAGCCCGCCGCCGGGGACGAGGCGGTGCGGCCCGAGGGGCGTACCGTCCGGGCGGACGAGGTGCGCTTCGGCTACCGCGAGGGCGTGGACGTCCTGCACCAGGTGTCGATGGACGTCCCGCCGGGCACCCGGCTGGCGCTCGTCGGGCCGTCCGGGGCGGGCAAGTCGACGCTCGGCCGGCTGCTCGCGGGCATCTACGCCCCGCGTTCCGGCACGGTCACCCTCGGCTCGGCGGAGCTGGCGAGGATGCCCGCCGAGCGGGTCCGCGAGCACGTGGCCCTGGTCAACCAGGAGCACCACGTCTTCGT
Source organism: Streptomyces sp. NPDC053755 (assembly GCF_040677675.1). Taxonomy (NCBI): domain Bacteria; kingdom Bacillati; phylum Actinomycetota; class Actinomycetes; order Kitasatosporales; family Streptomycetaceae; genus Streptomyces; species Streptomyces sp. NPDC053755. Next base: position 190,367 of record NZ_JBFASK010000005.1, read on the forward strand.
GGGCTCCTTGCGCGACAACCTGCGGCTGGCCAGGGCCGGGGCCGAGGACGCCGAGCTGTGGGCGGCGCTCGGGGCCGTCGACGCGGACGGCTGGGCGCGGGGGCTCGACGAAGGGCTGGACACCGAGGTCGGCTCGGGCGGGCTCGCGCTCACCCCGGCCCAGGCCCAGCAGATCGCCTTGGCCCGGCTGGTGCTGGCGGACCCGCACACGCTGGTCCTGGACGAGGCGACCTCGCTCCTCGACCCGCGGGCGGCCCGCCATCTGGAGCGCTCGCTGGCTCGGGTCCTCGAGGGGCGCACGGTCGTCGCGATCGCCCACCGGCTGCACACCGCGCACGACGCGGACGTCATCGCGGTGGTCGAGGAGGGCCGCATCAGCGAACTGGGAAGCCATGCGGAACTGGTGGCGGCGGACGGGGCGTACGCGGCGCTGTGGAGGTCCTGGCACGGCTGACGCCGACAGCCCCGGGGGCGACCGGTCGTTCCGCACCGGCTCGCGACCGGCACCGGCTCGCCGAGGAGTGCCCACCGCACCGCGTCCGCCCGCCCCACCGGCCCCGTGGGACGACTCGCCGCACCGGCCCCGTCGCCTCCGTGACGGGGCCGGTGCCGCGTCCTCGGCCGCCACGTCACCGCCGTGTACCCACTCATCCGGGCGGCGACGCCATCCGCGCCCGGCCGGTCGCCGGCTACGGCAGGTACGCCTGCTTCGAGGCGCAGGTCCAGATCACCGGGCGGAGGCGGCCGGAGGCGTCCGCCGCCTGACCGCCGACGCGGTCGTCGTCGGTGACCGCGTAGGCGGCGGAGGCGCCGCCCGTGGCCAGGCGCGGCAGGACGAGCGCGGGACCGTGACCGGGGTGGTACTGGGCCTGCTCCGGCGGGGCGGTGTCCGGCGGCCAGGGACCGGTGATCGGCGAGTCGCCGACGACACCCACGGAGACCCCGCTGGTCGCGCTGATGTCCTCCAGGGTCGCGGAGGTCCGGCCTCCGGCCGGGGCGATTCTCTCCGGCTCCTCGGTGTACGGCGGAGACCAGCGCAGGCCGGACGACTCCATGGCCCTGCTGTAGCCGAACGTGCCGGCCATCCGGCCCCGGTCGTCGATGTCACGCGGTGCGTAGGAGGAGTAGGTGTCGCCGGGGTGGACCGGGGGCAGCTCGCGCGCCGGGGCGGAGGCGGCGGCGGACCACAGCAGGGCGACGTGGTAGCCGGCGTGATCCTCGCCCTCGCCGTAACCGCTGCCGACGATCCGGCCCGCGTTGTTGATCCCGGTGACCTCCATGACCCGGACGTGTGCGGGCACGGCCAGCTCGCGGCGGACGGTACGGCCGGACCACTCGACGCCCGTGGCCCAGCCGTCGGCGCGGTGACGGTAGCCGACGATCCGGCCGTGGTCGTCGACGTCCTTGGCGTATCCGCCGCCCGGCAGGACCGTGACGGCACGGGCCCCCAGGCGGTAGCTGAAGGGAGCGGGCCCGCGGCCGGGGCCCGTGAGGGTGCCGACCATGAGGCCGTGACGGTTGACCGCCTCCGCGGTGCCGCCGGTGTAGCCGGCCGGCAGCGGCACGGCGCGGACGCCGGTCCCCCGCCAGTACGCCGGTCTCCCGTCGGACCTGCCGACGGCCGTCCTCCCCCTGCCGAGGTCGGTGACCGTCCCCCCGCCCCCGGGCAACGCCGTGCTGAGCACCGTGATCGTCGGGGCGCAGGGCCGGGGACCGGCGGCCTGTGCGGAAGGGTGTCCCGGTGCGGCGAGGGCCAGGGCGAGGCCGGCCAGGGCCGTCACCGTCGCCGTCCTCCGTCGAGCCCCGCGTACGCGTCGTACGTGCTGTCTCTCCATGCGGACCCCCCAGTCCAACAGCGCGGTGCCGGCGAACACCTGACGGCTCGTCGGCGCACCACATCATGGACGGCCGCGGCGCGGCGCGCCAGACGGCGCACGGCTGGGCGGAGAGAGGGACGGACCCCACGGTACCCACGGCACCCGCGGGCCCCAGGAGGCCGCTGAGCGGTCCCCAGGGCGTGTTTCGAAAGGAGCGCCGTCCGCCCGACGGGCGGGCCCCGCGGCGTCGGGTGCGTGCGATCGCACGGCGGAGGGTATCCCTTGTGCTGGACGTGCTCGGACGATCCCGACAACGCGGCGAGCGTGCGTGCCAGGCGTCGCGGGGCAGGCGGGACCTTCGCAACACGCCCTAGATGAAGCCGAGCGCCGCCGCCCCCCCGAGCCCGCCGAGGAGCATGAACGCGGGCATGAGCACCTTCAGCTCCACCCAGCTGCCGGCGCGGAAGCGCAGGAACTTCGGCGGGCCGACCGGGTACCACCGCTTGCGCCCCACCGGGACGGGCCACAGGATCGGGCAGCCGGAGACCGTCAGCGCGTCGCCGACGTCGTGGACCAGGGCCCCGAGGACGATCGGCAGGCCCAGCCACATGTACTCCTGGCCGGGGCCGGTGAACAGCCAGTCGGAGCCGTTGCCCGGCTGGTCCAGGACGCCCGCCAGGATCCAGGCGCTGGTGGCGCCCAGCAGCCAGACGAGGACGTCGCTGGACATGCGGGCGGCACGCCACAGCAGTCCCTCGACGGCGAGGACGAGGTGGACGAAGAGGAGGGCGAGGACGGCCCAGCGCCCGCCGCTGATCGCCAGGGCCGAGGCGCCCACGCCGGTGAGGACCGCCCAGAGCCAGGTGTGGGTGAGGGTGCGGTGCCCGCCCGACCTGCGGGGGTCCGCGGCGGAGCGGGTGGCCTTGTAGACGGCGTACGAGAGCTTGTCGACGATCTCGCACACGCCCCGGGAGATCGGTCCGAAGGCCCGCGAGATGGTCGCGGACTTGTGGTCGAGGTCCGGCGCGAGGGCCGCGCCTGCGCAGATGAGCGCTCCGACGACGAGGACGGGCCAGGGCATCGGGTGGTCCGCGGCGGCCGCCGCGGCTCCGACGCCCAGCCAGGCCGCCGCTCCGGACAGCGAGTGCGCCGGTCCCATCATGCTTGTTCCCGCCCCGTTCCTCCGGCGCCGGCGCCGAGTTGACGGCCGGTCGACGGGCCAGCGTATCGTCCGTGATCTTGCCCTCGGCGGCCGGTTCCCTCATCCGGGCGGATCCCAGGCAAGATGGGGGCGTGACCCTTATCGATCAGCTGCCGCCGAACGCCGACCCCGACGCCCTCTTCGAGGCTTTCTCCTCATGGGCGGAGGACCGGGGCATCACGCTCTACCCGGCCCAGGAGGAGGCGCTGATCGAGGTGGTCTCCGGCGCCAACGTGATCCTGTCCACGCCCACCGGATCCGGAAAGTCGCTGGTCGCGGCGGGTGCGCACTTCACGGCACTGGCCAACGACCAGGTGACCTTCTACACCGCGCCGATCAAGGCGCTGGTGTCGGAGAAGTTCTTCGACCTGTGCAAGCTCTTCGGCACCGAGAACGTGGGCATGCTGACCGGCGACGCGTCGGTGAACGCCGACGCGCCCGTCATCTGCTGCACGGCCGAGGTGCTGGCGTCCATCGCGCTGAGGGACGGCAAGTACGCCGACATCGGCCAGGTGGTCATGGACGAGTTCCACTTCTACGCGGAGCCGGACCGCGGCTGGGCCTGGCAGATCCCGCTCCTGGAACTCCCCCAGGCACAGTTCGTCCTCATGTCGGCCACGCTCGGTGACATGTCGATGTTCGAGAAGGACCTGACCCGGCGCACGGGCCGCCCGACCTCCGTGGTCCGCTCGGCGACCCGGCCGGTGCCGCTCTCGTACGAGTACCGGCTCACGCCCATCACGGACACCCTGACCGAGCTGCTCGAGACCAAGCAGGCGCCGGTCTACATCGTGCACTTCACCCAGGCGCAGGCCGTGGAGCGGGCGCAGTCGCTGATGAGCATCAACATGTGCACGCGCGAGGAGAAGGACAGGATCGCCGAGCTGATCGGCAACTTCCGCTTCACCACCAAGTTCGGCCAGAACCTCTCCCGGTACGTCCGCCACGGCATCGGCGTCCACCACGCGGGCATGCTGCCCAAGTACCGCCGCCTCGTCGAGAAGCTGGCCCAGGCGGGTCTGCTCAAGGTCATCTGCGGCACGGACACGCTCGGTGTCGGGGTCAACGTGCCCATCCGCACGGTGCTGTTCACGGCGCTGACGAAGTACGACGGCAACCGGGTGCGGACGCTGCGGGCCCGGGAGTTCCACCAGATCGCGGGACGGGCCGGCCGCGCGGGCTTCGACACCGCCGGATTCGTGGTGGCCCAGGCGCCCGAGCACGTGATCGAGAACGAGAAGGCGCTCGCCAAGGCGGGCGACGACCCGAAGAAGCGCCGCAAGGTGGTCCGCAAGAAGGCCCCGGAGGGCTTCGTCGCGTGGAGCGACACCACGTTCGAGAAGCTGATCGCCGCCGAGCCGGAGCCGCTGACCTCCCGCTTCAAGGTCACCAACATCATGCTGCTCTCGGTGATCGCCCGTCCGGGCGACGCCTTCGAGGCGATGCGCAAGCTCCTGGAGGACAACCACGAGCCGCGCAAGGCGCAGCTGCGGCACATCCGGCGCGCCATCGCCATCTACCGCTCCCTGCTCGACGGTGGTGTGGTGGAGCGGCTGGACACGCCGGACGCCGAGGGACGCACGATCCGGCTCACGGTCGACCTGCAGCAGGACTTCGCGCTCAACCAGCCGCTGTCGACGTTCGCGCTCGCCGCGTTCGACCTGCTCGACCGGGAGTCGCCGTCCTACGCCCTGGACATGGTGTCGGTGGTCGAGTCGACGCTCGACGACCCGCGCCAGATCCTCGCCGCCATGCAGAACAAGGCCCGCGGCGAGGCGGTCGGGCAGATGAAGGCGGACGGCGTCGAGTACGAGGAGCGGATGGAGCGGCTCCAGGACATCTCGTACCCGAAGCCGCTGGGCGAGCTGCTCTGGCACGCCTACGACGTCTACCGCAAGTCCCACCCGTGGGTCGGCGACCACCCGGTCTCGCCGAAGTCCGTCATCCGCGACATGTACGAACGGGCGCTGACCTTCACGGAGTTCACCTCCTGGTACGAGCTGGCGCGGACCGAGGGCATCGTGCTGCGCTATCTCGCGAGCGCGTACAAGGCGCTGGACCACACCATCCCGGACGACCTGAAGACCGAGGACCTCACCGATCTGATCGAGTGGCTGGGCGAGATGGTGCGCCAGGTCGACTCCTCGCTGCTGGACGAGTGGGAGCAGCTGGCCAACCCGGAGGTCGAGACGGCCGAGGAGGCCCAGGAGAAGGCCGACCAGGTCAAGCCGGTCACGGCGAACGCCCGCGCCTTCCGGGTCCTGGTGCGCAACGCGATGTTCCGCCGGGTGGAGCTGGCGGCGCTCGACAACGTGTCCGCGCTGGGCGAGATGGACGGGGAGGCCGGCTGGGACGCGGACGCGTGGGGCGAGGCCATGGACGCGTACTGGGACGAGTACGACGATCTGGGCACGGGTCCGGACGCCCGCGGTCCGAAGCTGCTGTCGATCGAGGAGGACACGGCGCACGGTCTGTGGCGCGTCCGTCAGACCTTCGCCGACCCGAACGGCGACCATGACTGGGGCATCAGCGCGGAGGTGGATCTCGCTGCCTCCGACGAGGAGGGCCGCGCGATCGTCCGCGTGACGTCCGTCGGACAGCTGTAGAGGAGCGCAGTCGTGACCAATCCCGCCGAGAGCCTCGTCGATCTTCTCGACCTGGAGCGGATCGAGGTCGACATCTTCCGTGGCCGCAGCCCGCAGGAGTCGTTGCAGCGGGTCTTCGGCGGTCAGGTCGCCGGTCAGGCGCTGGTCGCGGCCGGCCGCACCACGGAGGGCGACCGTCCGGTCCATTCGCTGCACGCGTACTTCCTGCGCCCGGGGCGCCCCGGGGTCCCGATCGTCTACCAGGTGGAGCGGGTGCGGGACGGCCGGTCGTTCACCACGCGCCGGGTGACGGCGATCCAGCAGGGCCGCACGATCTTCAACCTGACGGCCTCCTTCCACCTGCCGGAGGAGGCCGGGTTCGAGCACCAGCTGCCGCCTCGGCACATGACGGACCCGGACACCCTGCCGAAGCTGGCGGACGAGATCCGCGACCACCTGGGCGCGCTGCCGGAGGCGCTGGAGCGGATGGCGCGGCGCCAGCCGTTCGACATCCGCTACGTGGACCGGTTGCGCTGGACGAAGGAAGAGGTCGAGGGCGCGGACCCGCGCAGCGCGGTGTGGATGCGCGCGGTGGGCCCGCTGGGCGACGACCCCCTGGTGCACACGTGCGCGCTGACCTACGCCTCGGACATGACGCTTCTGGACGCGGTGCGCATCCCGGTGGAGCCGCTGTGGGGTCCGCGCGGCTTCGACATGGCGTCGCTGGACCACGCGATGTGGTTCCACCGCCCCTTCCGGGCGGACGAGTGGTTCCTCTACGACCAGGAGTCCCCGATCGCCACGGGGGGCCGCGGCCTGGCGCGCGGCCGGATCTACGACCGCGAGGGCCGGCTTCTCGTCTCGGTGGTGCAGGAGGGCCTGTTCCGGAAGCTCTAGGGCATGTCGGCGGGTCTGGGTACGGTGGAGGCCTTGCCGTTTCGATGAGGAGACCTTGATGAGCCTGTACGACATTCCGCTGCGCACCCTGACCGGCGAGCCGATCTCGCTGGCGGACTACCGCGACCAGGCGGTTCTCGTGGTGAACGTGGCCTCCAAGTGCGGTCTGACGCCGCAGTACGCCGGTCTGGAGCGGCTGCAGAAGGAGTACGGGGAGCGCGGCTTCACGGTGCTCGGCGTGCCGTGCAACCAGTTCGCGGGCCAGGAGCCGGGGACCGCGGACGAGATCCAGACCTTCTGCTCGGCGACGTACGGCGTGACGTTCCCGCTGCTGGAGAAGACGGACGTGAACGGCGAGGGCCGCCACCCCCTCTACACCGAGCTGACGCGGGTCGCGGACGCCGAGGGTCAGGCCGGGGACGTCCAGTGGAACTTCGAGAAGTTCCTGATCGGCCGCGACGGCGAGGTGACCCGGTTCCGGCCGCGCACCGAGCCCGACGCGCCCGAGGTCCTCGCGGCGATCGAGGCGCACGTCTCCGCCTGAGCCGGGGAGGAGCCGACCGTCCCGATGACGTCGATCATGTAATGTGAGCGGCTCAAGCAGCGGACGGACGAGGAGGTGGGACCCATTCACGCCACGCAGGCAGGGTGCTCCCCCTCGATGACCGGACGGTCGGCCCGACACGGGTGACCACGGGAGCGCCCCACGGCTTCCCGGAAGGTTTCATGTCGCTCGATACCTCGTTCTCCCTTCGTTCCACCACCGTCTTTCGTCTCCGCGCCGCGGGCTGCGTGTTCGCCGAGGACGAGGCGGAGCTTCTCCTCTCCGCGGCGCGTGACGCCGACGAACTCGACGCGATGGTCGGCCGGCGCGCCGCCGGTCTGCCCCTCGAGCACGTCGTGGGCTGGGCGGAGTTCTCCGGCCTCCGGATCGCCGTCGACCCCGGGGTGTTCGTGCCCCGGCGGCGTACGGAGTTCCTGGTCGAGCAGGCCGTGGGGCTGGCCGCGCCCGGCTCCGTGTGCGTCGATCTGTGCTGCGGTTCCGGCGCGGCGGGGGCGGTGCTGCTCTCCGCCGTGGAGGACGTGGAGGTGTACGCCTCCGACATCGATCCGGCGGCCGTGCGCTGCGCGCGGAACAACCTCGAACCCCTCGGCGGCCGCGTCCACGAGGGCGATCTCTTCGCCGCGTTGCCGGGCGCGCTGCGCGGCCGGGTCGAGGTCCTGGTCGCCAACGTGCCGTACGTCCCGACCGAGGAGGTCGGCCTGCTGCCGCCCGAGGCGCGTGACCACGAGCCGCTGGTGGCGCTCGACGGCGGCGCGGACGGACTGGAGGTGCTGCGCCGAGTGGCGGCGGAGGCCGCCGACTGGCTGGCGCCGGGCGGGACGCTGCTGGTCGAGACGAGCGAGCGCCAGGCCGCCCGGGCCGTCGACGCGGTCGCGGGGCACGGCCTGACGCCGCGGGTGGTCTCGTGCGAGGAGCGCTACGCGACCGTCCTGGTCTCGACGCGTCTCTAGGGCGCGTTTCGAAAGTCCCGCCTGCCCCGCGACGCCTGGCACGCACGCTCGCCTAGGTCGTGTCCGTGGAGTCCCGCCTGGGCGGGACTCCACGGACACGGTCCAGTGGCCGTCGATCGTGCCGCGAGCGGCGGCCCCCGGGCGTGGTCAGTCCTTGCGCGCGCGCAGGCGGACGCGTGCCGGGCCGGTCGACCGGAGGGTGATCGCGGAGGTGACCGGCACCGCCGTGTCGACGGCTTCGAGGCCGTAGTCCTGGAGGATCATGGCGAGGGCGATCACCGACTCCAGCATGGAGAAGTGCTGGCCGATGCAGGCGCGCGGGCCGCCGCCGAAGGGGAACCAGGCGTAGCGCGGCCGGGCCGCCTCGGCCTCGGGCGTGAAGCGGTCGGGGTCGAAGCGTTCCGGGTCCTCCCAGTAGGCGGGGTGCCGGTGGGTGACCCAGGCGGAGACGATCACGTCGGCGCCGGCCGGGATGGTGTGGTCGCCGATCCGGGTGTCGACGACGGCACGGCGGCCGACGGCGGGGGCGGCCGGGAAGAGCCGCATGGCCTCCTTGAGCACCCGGGTGAGATGCGGCAGGGCGTCGAGGTCGGCCGCGCCGGGCGTGCGGCCGGCCAGGACGCGGTCGATCTCCTCGTGGGCCCGCTTCTGCTCCTCGGGGTGGAGGGCGAGGAGGTGCAGCGCGAAGCCGAGGGAGGTGGCCGTCGTCTCGTGTCCGGCCAGCAGGAAGACCAGGACCTGCTCGCGCAGTTCGGCGGCGTCGAAGCTGCCGTCCTCGGCGCTCTCGGCCTCGGCGAGCAGGGTCAGCAGGTCCTGGCCGCCCTCGGCCGTGCCGGCCGCCCGGCGCTCGGCGATGATCCGGTCGCAGACCGCGTACAGCTCCTCGTGGGCGGCGGCGGCACGGCGGTTGCCGGGGGTGGGCCAGTCGCGCGGGAGGTTCACGGGCGAGAAGCCGCGGCGGAAGACGTAGTCGTTCATCACGGGGAAGGCCCGCTCGACGATCTCCACGGCGGCGTCGACGTCGGTGCCGAAGAGGATGCGGGAGACGGCGCGCAGGGCGAGCCGGGTCATCTCGTCGAGGACGTCGACGGTGGCGTCCGGGGCCGTCGCCCAGGTGTCGGTGACGGCCCTGACCTCGGCGGCGACCGCCTCGGCGTAGCCGTCGACGCGGCGACGGGTGAAGAGCGGCTGGACGAGCCGGCGCTGACGGAGGTAGTCCTCGTCCTGGCTGGTCAGCAGCCCGTTGCCGAAGGACTCGCGGAGCTCCTGGTAGAAGTGGTTGTCCTTGCGGAAGTTGGCGGAGTCGGTGGCCAGGACCTGCTGGACGCCTTCGGCCGAGAAGACGCCGTAGACGCTGGCGCGCATGCCGGGCGGGCCCGCGGTGATGCGGACGACGTCCCCGTGTTCGCTCCGGGCGCGCAGGAAGGTGCCGAGCGAGTCGTTCTTGAGGTCGAACATCGACCCGAGCAGCGGAAGCCCCGCGGGTCCGGGAATATCGGTGGTGGTCGCCATGTGTACGTTGCCCCCTGGATGGTCACCGGCCTGGTGGTTCTCCCGCCCAACGTAGCCTGCCGGGCGTGGGCCCGAACACCCGCCCGCGACCGCCCCGTTGGCCTGACCGGCGACGGCGTGGCCGGACCCGTCGTCCGGGGCGTTGTCAGTGGTGTCTGAGAGGCTCGCGTCATGGAACCGACCGAGATGACCCTGCAGCTCACCATCGACTGCGCCGAGCCCAGGCGGCTCGTGCTGTTCTGGGCGGAGGCGCTGCGCTACGTGCCGGAGCCGCCGCCGGCCGGGCACGAGAGCTGGCGGGCGTACTGGCAGGCGACCGGGGTGCCCGAGGAGGAGCTGACGGACGGGGCCGGGGAGCTGCCCGAGTCGATCGTGGACCCGCTGGGGGTCGGGCCGCGGGTGTGGTTCCAGCAGGTCCCGGAGCCGAAGACGGTGAAGAACCGGGTGCACCTGGACCTGAAGGTGGGCGGCGGGCGGGCGGTGCCGCTCGCGCTGCGCCGGGAGCGGGTGGACGCGGAGGTGGCACGGCTGACCGCCGTGGGCGCGTCGGTGCTGTACACGATGGACGAGCCGCAGGGGATGGACTATTACGCGGTGGTGCTCCAGGACCCGGAGGGGAACGAGTTCTGCGTGGTGTGACGGACCCGGGACCCGGGCGCGCCGGCGCCCCGGATCCGCGCGACCGGAGGGGGGCCGCGCGGATCCGGGGCGCCCGGGGGCCCAGGGGCCGTGCGTCAGCGGATCGGCATGCCCGAGAGGGTCCGGGCGATCACCAGGCGCTGGATCTCGCTCGTGCCCTCGAAGATCGTGTAGATGGCGGCGTCGCGGTGCATGCGCTCGACCGGGTACTCACGCGTGTAGCCGTTGCCGCCGAGGATCTGGATGGCCTGGCCGGTGACCTTCTTGGCGACCTCGCTGGCGTACAGCTTGGACATCGAGCCCTCGGCCGAGGTGAACGGCTTGCCGGCCGTCGCCATCCAGGAGGCGCGCCAGACGAGGAGCCGGGCGGCGTCGATCTGGGTGCGCATGTCGGCGAGCTGGAAGGCGACGCCCTGGTTGTCGATGATCGGGCGGCCGAACTGCTCGCGGGTCTTCGCGTAGTCGAGGGCGACCTCGTAGGCGGCGCGGGCGGTGCCGACGGCCATGGCGCCGACGGCGGGGCGGGACGCCTCGAAGGTGGCCATGGCAGCGTTCTTGACCCTCTCGCCACCGCCCGCCTTCGCCTTCTCGCGGGCTCGTGCCAGGCGCTCGTCGAGCTTCTCCTTGCCGCCGAGCAGGCAGTGGCCCGGGACGCGGACGTTCTCCAGGACGACCTCGGCGGTGTGCGAGGCGCGGATGCCGTGCTTCTGGAACTTCTGGCCCTGGGAGAGGCCGGGGGTGTCCGGCGGCACGATGAAGGAGGCGTGGCCCTTGGAGCCGAGCGCCGGGTCGACGGCGGCGACCACGACGTGGACGTTGGCGATGCCGCCGTTGGTCGCCCAGGTCTTGGTGCCGTCGAGCACCCACTCGTCCTTGGCCTCGTCGTAGACGGCCCGGGTGCGCATCGAGGCGACGTCCGAGCCCGCGTCGGGCTCGGAGGAGCAGAAGGCGGCGACCTTCACGTCGTCGACGTCGCCGTACATCTGCGGGATCCAGGTGCCGATCTGCTCCTCGGTACCGTTGGCGAGGACACCCACGGCGGCGAGGCCCGTGCCGACGATGGAGAGGGCGATACCGGCGTCGCCCCAGAAGAGTTCCTCCATGGCCATCGGGATGCCGAGACCGGTCGGGTCGAAGAACTGCTGGGCATAGAAATCGAGCGAATAGATGCCGATCTTGGCGGCTTCCTGGATGATCGGCCAGGGAGTCTCCTCACGCTCGTCCCACTCGGCGGCGGCGGGGCGCATCACGTCCTCGGCGAATCCGTGCAACCAGTCACGGACCTGCTTCTGGTCGTCGTTGAGTTCGAGCGTGAACTCGGCCATGTTCCCTCCCAGCACTACGTTACTTCCGGTAACAGCAGTGTGTTACCGGCAAGTAGGAGCTGTCAACCTGCGGAGAAGCGGCCCGGCCCGGCCGACACGGGGCACCACACTGGTGTTACGTTGCGACAGCCTCACGGAATTCGCACGGGCGGGGAGACGCGCTATGGAGACCACACACCGGACCACCGACCAGCAGAAGCCGGCCGACCAACGGCGCCGTGAACTGCTGGAGGCGGCGGACCGGGTGGTGCTCCGGGACGGCCCCAAGGCCTCGATGAACGCGATCGCGGCGGAGGCCGGAATCACCAAGCCGATCCTCTACCGCCACTTCGGCGACAAGGGCGGCCTCTACCGCGCCCTGGCCACCCGGCACACCGACGCCCTGCTCGCGGCGCTGCGGGCGGCGCTCGACGCGCCGGCCGGCCGGCGCGACCGCGTCGAGGCGACCCTCGACACGTATCTCGCATCGATCGAGGCGATGCCCCAGGTCTACCGCTTCCTGATGCACCCGGCGGAGGAGTCCCAGCAGGCCGAGCAGGGCTTCGACGTGGGCCGCCACTCCGCGCCGCTGCTGCGGCGCATGGGGGAGGAACTCGGCCAGGTCATCGCCGAACGGATCGACCTCGGGCCCGGCGGCGAGGCGCAGGCCCGGATCTGGGGCCACGGCATCGTCGGCATGATGCACGCGGCGGGCGACTGGTGGCTCGGCGAAAGACCGTGCTCGCGGACCGAGTTGGTGCGGTGCATGGCCGATCTGCTGTGGGGCCGCCTCGCGGAGGCCGCCGACCGCACGGACGGACCGGGCTTCTAGGGAGTGTCGCGAGGGGAGCGCCGTCCGCCCGAAGCGCGGGGCGGGCGGGGCTTTCGCGACACGGCCCAGCGGTCCCGGCCCGCTCCGGACGACCGGATCCGGGGATGTCCTGCCGATCAGGCCTTCTGGCCGAGCGCCCCCACGCCCGACCCCCAGGGCTCCTTGCGGATCGCCCGGAGCAGGCGTGATCTGCGCCACCCGGTGACGTGGTCCGCGTAGACCCCGCCGTCCAGGTGGTCGCACTCGTGCTGGAGGCAGCGGGCGAAGAAGCCCGTCCCCTCCACCCGGACCGGAGTGCCGTCGGTCCGGACGCCCTCGACGACCGCGCGGTCGAAGCGCGGGGTCGGCGCCTCCAGACCGGGCAGCGACAGACATCCCTCCGGGCCCCGGATCACGTCCCCGTCCGCCTCCACCAGACGCGGGTTCACCAGGTGCCCCAGGTGCCGGACCTCGTCGTCGTCGGGGCAGTCGTACACGAAGACCCGCAGGCCCACCCCCACCTGATTGGCCGCGAGCCCCACACCGTTGGCCGCGTACATCGTGGCGAACATGTCCTCGACCAGCCGGCCGAGCCCCGGGCCGAAGTCGGTGACGGGTTCGCAGGGGGCGTGCAGGACCGGGTCGCCGAGCAGGCTCATGCCTCGGACGTGGCCGGAACTGCCGGGGATCGGCCGGTTTCGCATGGACGTAAGGGTACGGTCCGCTGTGACCTCGCTGTTTCGGCAGGCGTCCCCGTGGTGCCGCGGTTCGGGTCGCTGGCCTGATCTCGATAGGCTGAGGCCGGACCGACGCAAGGAGGAACAAGGAAGATGTCAGGACACCCCGGTAATCCAGAGCCGCTGTCGCCGCGCGCCAAGCTGGCCGTGACGGCGGGCAAGGCCGCGGCCGCGGTGTCGCGAGCAGCGGGACGCGGCAGCGGATCGGTGATCGGCGGCAAGGTGGCGCTGAAGCTCGACCCGGACCTGCTGGGTCGGCTCGCACAGCATCTGGACGTCGTCCTGGTGTCCGCGACCAACGGCAAGACCACCACGACCCGGCTGATCGCCGAGGCGCTGCGCGCCAGTGGTCCCGTCGTCTCCAACGCGCTCGGCGCCAACATGCCCGCGGGCATCACCTCGGCGCTGGCCGGCGGCTCGGACGCCAAGTACGGCGTGATCGAGGTCGACGAGAAGTACCTCGCCGGAGTCGCCCGGGACACCACCCCCAAGGCGATCGCCCTGCTCAACCTCTCCCGCGACCAGCTCGACCGCGCCGCGGAGACCCGGATGCTCGCCGAGAAGTGGCGCGAGGGCCTCTCCGGCACCAAGGCCGTGGTCATCGCCAACGCCGACGACCCGCTGATCGTGTGGGCCGCCTCCTCCTCCCCCAACGTGGTGTGGGTCGCCGCCGGCCAGGAGTGGAAGGACGACGCCTGGTCGTGCCCCTCCTGCGGCGGTGTGATGCAGCGCCCCGGCGACGACTGGTTCTGCGGCGAGTGCGGCTTCCGCCGCCCCGCGCCGAGCTGGGCGCTCAACGGCGACCACGTGCTCGACCCGCACGGTTCCGCGTGGCCCATCCACCTCCAGCTGCCCGGCCGCGCCAACAAGGCCAACGCCGCCACCTCCGCCGCCGTCGCCGCCGTCTTCGGTGTGCCGCCGCAGGTCGCCCTGGAGCGGATGTACCAGGTGCAGGCCGTCGCCGGCCGCTACGACGTCGTCACCTTCCAGGGGCGCGAGCTGCGGCTGCTGCTCGCCAAGAACCCGGCGGGCTGGCTCGAAACGTTTTCCCTCATCGACCAGCCGCCGACCCCGGTGATCCTCTCCGTCAACGCGCGCGGCGCCGACGGCACGGACACCTCGTGGCTGTGGGACGTGGACTACGGCCGGCTGGCCGGGCACCCGATCATGGTCATCGGCGACCGCAAGCTGGACCTCGCGGTCCGCCTGGAGGTCGCGGGCGTGGACTTCCGGGTGTGCGAGACGATCGACGAGGCCGTCCGGCAGGCCCCGCCCGGCCAGATCGAGCTGATCGCCAACTACACCGCGTTCCAGGACGTCCGCCGCCGCGTCGGCAACTGACCCGTAGAGGACTTGCAGCATGAGTGACAGCAGCCTGCGCCTGGTCTGGGTCTACCCGGACCTGCTCAGCACCTACGGCGACCAGGGCAACGCCCTCGTCGTCGAGCGCCGCGCCCGCCAGCGCGGCCTGGACGTCCAGCGCGTCGACGTCCGCAGCGACCAGCCGGTGCCGACCTCCGGCGACATCTATCTGATCGGCGGCGGCGAGGACCGTCCGCAGCGGCTCGCGGCCGAGCGGCTGCGCCGCGACGGCGGCCTGTCCCGCGCGGCCTCGAACGGCGCGATCATCTTCTCGGTCTGCGCCGGCTACCAGATCCTGGGCCACGAGTTCATCAACGACCTCGGCGAGCGCGAGCCCGGCCTGGGCCTGATCGACGTCATCTCCACGCGTGGCGAGGGCGAGCGGTGCGTCGGCGACGTGCTGGCGGACATCGACCCCCGGCTCGGCCTCCCCCAGCTCACCGGGTTCGAGAACCACCAGGGCATCACCCACCTCGGCCCGACGGCCCGCCCGTTCGCCCGCACCATCCTGGGCAAGGGCAACGGCACGGGCGACGGCACCGAGGGCGCGTACAACGACACCGTCTTCGGTACGTACATGCACGGCCCGGTCATGGCCCGCAACCCGCAGATCGCGGACCTGCTGCTGAAGCTGGCCCTCGACGTGAACGCGCTGCCGCCGACCGACGACCGGTGGTACGAGGCGCTGCGCGACGAGCGCATCGCGGCGGCGACCCGCCCCGCCTGACCGCCCGGCGGGCTGCACGTCTGAGCAGCCCTACGCCCATTGGATTCGTAAGTAAATACGTTGTCCAATCTGCGGACATCCGGTTCGGCCCCGCCACCCGGCACCGATAGGGTGGCGGGGATCCAACCGGACGACGTGGTCCGGGAGTCGGCCCACGTTGCAAAGGTATCTCGGGCTATGCGCATTGGTGTGCTCACCTCCGGCGGCGACTGCCCCGGTCTGAACGCCGTCATCCGTTCCGTCGTGCACCGCGCCGTCGTCGACCACGGCGATGAGGTCATCGGCTTCCACGACGGGTGGAAGGGCCTCCTGGAGGCCGACTACCGCAAGCTCGACCTCGACGCGGTGGGCGGCATCCTGGCCCGGGGCGGCACGATCCTCGGCTCCTCCCGGGTCCAGCCCGCGCACCTGGTCGACGGTGTCGAGCGCGCCCGCGGCCACGTCGCCGAGCTGGGCCTCGACGCGATCATCCCGATCGGCGGCGAGGGCACGCTGAAGGCGGCCAACCTCCTCTCCGAGGCCGGTCTGCCGATCGTCGGCGTCCCCAAGACCATCGACAACGACATCGCCTCGACCGATGTCACCTTCGGCTTCGACACCGCCGTCGGTGTCGCCACCGAGGCCCTCGACCGGCTGAAGACCACCGCCGAGTCCCACCAGCGGGTGCTGATCGTCGAGGTCATGGGCCGGCACACCGGCTGGATCGCCCTGCACTCCGGCATGGCCGCCGGAGCGCACGCCATCGTCGTGCCCGAGCGCCCCTTCGACATCGACGAGCTGACCGCCCGGGTCGGGGAGCGCTTCGAGGCGGGCAAGCGGTTCGCGATCGTGGTCGTCGCCGAGGGCGCCAAGCCGCGCGAGGGGTCGATGAGCTTCGAGGTCGGCGCCAAGGACCAGTACGGCCACGAGCGCTTCACCGGGATCGCCAACCAGCTCTCGGTCGAGCTGGAGCGCCGTCTGGGCAAGGAGGCCCGCCCGGTCATCCTCGGTCACGTCCAGCGCGGCGGCACGCCGACCGCGTACGACCGCGTGCTGGCCACCCGGTTCGGCTGGCACGCGGTGGAGGCGGCGCACCGCGGCGAGTTCGGCATGCTGACCGCGCTGCGCGGCACGGAGATCACCATGGTTCCGCTGGCCCAGGCCGTGGAGACCCTCAAGACGGTGCCGGCCGACCGGTACGCCGAGGCGGAGACCGTGCTCTGAGGCTCCCGCCGCACGGATCCGCGCGGATCCCGCACCAGACTAGAACCGCCCCCGGTCGCGAACGCGAACGGGGGCGGTTCTAGTCTGGTGCGGACAACAAGCGCGAATCGGGCTCCAGGAGTACACAGATGGATCACAGCGGGCACGGCACGTCCATGGATCTGCCGCCGTTCACGCTGGGGCGGGGGCTGGAGTTCTCCGCGGACCCGTTCTTCCTCGTCGCCTGCCTTGTGGGGCTCGCGCTGTACGGCTGGGGCGTGGCCCGGCTGCGCGGGCGCGGGGACGCCTGGCCGGTGAGCCGGACGGTGTTCTTCGCGGCCGGCGTGCTGAGCGTGGCTCTGGTGATGTGCACCAAGCTGAACGACTACGGCATGGTCATGTTCAGCGTGCACATGGTGCAGCACATGGTCGTCTCCATGCTCTCCCCCATCCTGCTGCTGCTCGGTGCGCCCGTGACGCTGGCGCTGCGCGCGCTGCCGGTGGCGGCGCGCGGAAGCAAGGGGCCGCGCGAGTGGCTGCTGATGCTGCTGCACAGCCGCTACATGCGGATCATCACGCACCCGGCGTTCACGATCCCGCTGTTCATCGCGAGCCTCTATGGCTTCTACTTCACGCCGATCTTCGACACGCTGATGGGGTCGAGGATCGGCCACATCGCGATGATGGTGCACTTCCTCGCGGTCGGACTGGTGTTCTTCTGGCCGATCATGGGTGTCGACCCCGGCCCGCACCGCCCCGGCTACGTGATGCGGATGCTGGAGCTCTTCGCCGGCATGCCGTTCCACGCCTTCTTCGGCATCGCCCTCATGATGGCGAGCGAACCGATGGTCAAGGCGTACGCCCACCCTCCCGCCTCGCTGGGCATCGACGCCCTCTCGGACCAGAACGCGGCGGGCGGCATCGCCTGGGCGTTCAGCGAGATCCCGTCCGTGCTGGTGCTGATCGCGCTCGTGTACCAGTGGTACCACTCCGAGCAGCGTCAGGCCGTGCGCAAGGACCGGGCCGCCGACCGGGACGGCGACAAGGAGCTGGAGGCGTACAACGCGTATCTCGCCTCCCTCCAGACCCGCGGGCAGTAGGACGGCCTCTGCGCCCGGGGACGGCAGGGGGCGCGCGGGAGTAGCGCTCGGGCCGCTCCAGGGTTCACGATGAACGGGACGGCCCCGTCCTGAGGAGGCGGACACATGTCCGGTCCCACGAAGGCGATGAGCGTGATCACCGTCGCGGCCCTGGTGCTGACGACGGCGTACACCGTGGCGCTCGGCAGCAGCGGCTGGCTCTGGTTCGGCTGGGTGGTGCTCGGCGTGGTCACGATCGGCATGGCGGCGGCGGACGGCGCCGCGTCCCCGGCGCGCGGACCCGGGCCCGGCAGGCCGGGCCCGCAGCCCTGACCCGCGCCGCTGCCGCTATCCGCGGGGGACGAGGACGATCCAGGTCCGTCCCGGCGCGAGGTTCAGCGGAGCCCCGTCGGGAGTGGTGAGGGTCGTGCCGGACGCCGCGTCCGGGCGGCTCCAGCGTGCGTCGTGAGCGCGGCCGTCGCGCAGCACGCGGGCGGGGCCGCTGCCGACGGTCTCGGTGTACGGCGAGACGCTCCCCAGGAAGTCCTCGAACCGCGACGGCCGGACGGTGACCTGCTGCACCACGACGTTGGTCGCCGTCAGCGGGCCGCCGTCGGTGGTCCGCGCGGGCGTCCCGTCCATCGCCACCCGCCAGCCGCGGTCGGCGGCGGACCAGGTGAAGGTGTAGCGGGCCGCCGGGAAACGCTCCGTGAGCTTGTTCACCGGCTCGCCGCCGGCGGGAGCGGGGCCGAACCGGAAGCCGATGTCCTCGGGGTGCTGCGCCTCGGGGACGGCGTCCAGGGCCCGGTCGGGCAGCAGGTACAGATTGTGCGGGGCGGGCCGGTCGTCACCGCGGGTGTAGGCGCCGGGGACGCTCGCGGGGGTCAGCAGGTCGAGCGGGGCGCCGGCGAGGAGCGGTTTCAGGCCGGAATGCGACCCGGAGTAGGCCAGTGCCGGGTTGCCGAACTGCCGGAGCAGCTCGATGTCGGACTCGCGGGCGCTGCGGACGGGCCCGACCCTGTCCGGTATCCGCGAGGAGTAGACGGCCAGCAGCCGGGTCTGGCCGCCCTCGACCTGCTCGACGTAGACGAGATCGGCCGCGCCGAGGCCGGTGTGCGGCCGGGCCGGGACCACGTTGTCGATCTTCACGGCGAGGACCGGGGCATCGGTCCTGGCGGGCAGGCCGGTGAACGGCGAGCGGGCCTGGCCGGGCGTGGCGGGGGGCCTCGTCGGGGCGGGGTCGGAGCCGGATTCCGCGCAGCCGTACAGCCCGGCGGTCATCACCGCGCACAGTGCGGCGGTGACGGCTGCGCCGGATCGTCTGCGTCGACGCGCGGCTGGCAACGGTCCATCCCTCCGTCTCCAGTGTGGACCACGGTCGCGCGAGTGGTTACAAAGGAGCGTTGGCACTACCGAATCGGGGCCGCCGGTGTTCTACCACGTACTGAAGTACGTCCTGCTCGGTCCCCTGCTGCGGCTGGCCTTCCGGCCCCGCATCGAGGGGCTGGAGCACGTTCCGGAGGACGGAGCGGCGATCATCGCCGGCAACCACCTGTCGTTCTCCGATCACTTTTTGATGCCGGTCGTGCTGAAGCGGCGGATCACCTTCCTCGCCAAACAGGAGTACTTCACCGGTCCGGGGATCAAGGGCCGGCTGACCGCCGCGTTCTTCCGGAGCGCGGGGCAGATCCCCGTCGACCGCTCCGGCAAGGAGGCCGGGCGGGCGGCGATCCGCGAGGGGCTCGGGGTGCTGTCCAAGGGCGAGCTGCTGGGCATCTATCCCGAAGGGACCCGTTCGCACGACGGACGGCTGTACAAGGGCAAGGTCGGGGTCGCGGTCATGGCGATCACGGCCGGGGTCCCCGTGGTTCCGTGCGCCATGGTCGGGACCTTCGAGATCCAGCCGCCGGGGAAGGTGGTGCCGAAGGTCAAGCGGGTCACCATCCGCTTCGGGGCGCCGCTGGACTTCTCGCGGTATGCGGGGATGGAGGGCGAGAAGGCCGCGATCCGCGCCGTCACGGACGAGATCATGTACGAGATCCTGGCGCTGTCCGGCCAGGAGTACGTCGACGACTACGCGGCAGCGGTGAAGGCGGCGGAGGAGGAGCGGAACGCCAGGGGGACGCGGAAGTTCCCGCGCCGGGGACGCTGAGGGCGGATCCGCGCACGGCGAACCGCTCCGGGGCGGCGCCCCCCGCGTCGTAGCGTCGCTGCCATGACACAGGGACACGCACTGGTAGTCGGGGCGACGGGACAGGTGGGGCGGGCGGCCGTGAGAGCGCTCGTCGCCGACGGGTGGGTGGTGACGGCGGCCTCGCGGGGCGGCGGCCGCGACGAGAGATGGCCGGGGGAGGTCCGGTCGGTGGCGTTCGACCGCGGCGAGGAGGGGGCGCTCGCCGCGGCCCTCGGCGACGGCGTCGACGTACTGGTGGACATCGTCGCCTACGACGGCGGACACGGACGGCAGTTGACCGGGCTCGCCGACCGGATCGGTTCGGCGGTGGTGATCTCCAGCGGCGCGGTCTACGAGGACGGCCAGGGGCGCGGCTTCGACACCCAGCACGAGCCGGGCGGCTTCCCCGTCTATCCTCTGCCGATCCCCGAGACGTGCGGGACGGTCGTACCGGGCGACAGCTCGTACAGCACGCGGAAGGTGGCGTTGGAGCGGGAGTTGCTCGCCGCGGGCGCGGCGCTGCCGACCACGTTGCTGCGGGCGGGCGCCATCCACGGGCCGTACTGTCCCGGGCCGCGTGAGCTGTGGTTCGTCAAGCGGGCGCTCGACCGCCGGCCGGTGCGGATCCTCTCGTACGGCGGCTCGTCGCGGTTCCACCCGGTGCACGTGGACAACCTCGCAGAGCTGGTCCGCCTCGCGGCCGCCAACCCGGGCAGCCGGGTCCTCAACGCGGCCGACCCGCAGGCGCCGACGGTGGCGGAGATCGGTGCGTCGATCGACGCGGTGATGGGGGTCGGGAGCGAGACGGTGCGCTTCGACGGGCCGCCGGAGGGCACGGTGGGGCTCACCCCGTGGACCGGGGGCCCTCAGCCGATCGTGTACGACATGACGGCGGCGGAGCGGGAGCTGGGGTACCGGCCGGTGGTCTCGTACGCGCGGTCGCTGCCGGCGACGGTCGAGTGGCTGACCTCGCGGCTGGCCCTGCGGGACTGGCGGGAGGCGTTCCCGGGTCTGGTGAAGTACCGGGTGGACTGGTTCGACTACGCGGCCGAGGACGCCTGGCTCGCCTCCCGCGCGTGAGGCGGGGGCGGCCGCGCGGGCGGCCGCCCCCTCCCCCGTCACCGTGCGGCAGGGGTTACGGCTGGGGCGTGGCGTGCGGTGCGCACGTCACGTCCCGGCGGTCCAGCGTGCCGCGCACCAGATAGGCCTCGACACGGGAGTTGAGGCAGGGGTTGGCGAGGTTGGTGATGCCGTGGGATCCGGCGTCCCGCTCGGTGATCAGACGCGAGCCCTTGAACCGCTTGTGCAGCTCGACCGCCCCGGCGTACGGGGTGGCGGCGTCGCGCTCGGCCTGGGTGATGAGCACGGGCGGCAGGCCCTTGCCCGTACGGACCTCGGTGGGGCGCTGACGCGGGCCGGACCAGGTGGCGCAGGGCAGGTTCATCCAGGCGTTGGACCAGGTCATGAACGGGTAGCGCGCGTGGAGTCGGCTGTTGTCGCGGTCCCACGTGCGCCAGCTGGTCGGCCAGGGGGCGTCGGCGCATTCGACGGCGGTGTAGACGGCGTTGCCGTTCTCCGCCGCGATGTTTCCGGCCGTGTCGGTCAGGTCCGCGGCGGCCGCGTCGATCAGCGGCTGCGGGTCGCCGGCCGCGTAGGCGCTCCAGGCCTCGGCGACCGGGGCCCACATGGAGTCGTAGTAGGGCGCGTTCTGGAAGAAGCCGATGAGTTCGGCCGGACCGACCTTCCCGCCGAGCGGATCCTTCTTGGCTGCGGCGCGCAGGGTGTCCCACTGCCCGCGCACCTCGGCGTAGGTGTCGCCGAGGTGGTAGACAGCGTCGTGGCGGGCGACCCAGGTCATCCAGTCCACGAGCCGCCCTTCGAAGGCGACGTCCTGGTCGAGGTTGACCTCGTACCAGATCTTGCGGGTCGACGGGTTGACGACGCTGTCGAGGACCATGCGGCGCACATGGGTGGGGAACAGGGTTCCGTAGACCGCGCCGAGGTAGGTGCCGTAGGAGACGCCGACGAAGTTGAGCTTCTTCTCGCCGAGTGCGGCCCGGATGACGTCGAGGTCGCGGGCGGTGTTGAGCGTGTGCAGGTGCGGCAGCAGGTCGCCGCTCCGCTCGGCGCAGCCCGCGGCGTACTCGGCGGCGAGCTTGCGCAGCGCCAGCTTGTCGGCCTCGCTGTCCGGGACCGGGTCGGGCTTGGGGCCCTTGACGAACTCGGTCGGGTCCACGCAGGAGATGGGGGCGGAGCGGCCGACGCCGCGCGGGTCGAAGCCGACGAAGTCGTAGGCCTTGGCCGCGCCCGACCAGATCGCGTTCTTCGTGGTGACCCGGCGCGGGAAGCGCAGGCCGGAGCCGCCGGGGCCGCCGGGGTTGTAGAGGAGCGCGCCCTGGCGCTCGGCGGCGGTGCCGGTGGCGCCGATCCTGTCGACGGCCAGCTTGATCTGCTTGCCGTACGGCTTGGCGTAGTCGACCGGGACGCTGACCCAGCCGCAGGTGATGGGCTTCTCCAGGCCCCAGTCGGCGGGGCAGTCCTGCCAGTCGATGCCCTGCTGGGCGGCCCGGTTCGCGGCGACCGCGACTCCGTACCTCTCCGGGTTCGCCCGGCGGGTGTCGTGGGTCGCGCTCTCGGCGGCGGCGGCCGGGGCCGCCAGCGCGCCCGCCATGAGCGTGCCGGCTATGAGCGTTCCGGCGGAAACGAGCGCGGTTGCGCTTCTCACGTGGTCTCTCCCCCTGTGGGTGTGACGGTCTGTCGGAGATCCTTTCGTCACCGGGGCGCGCGACGAAAGGCCGTACGGGCGTTTCTTTGCCGAACGCATAACCGGTGAGCGTGGACCGCTGAGCGGTGTCCCCCGGGCCGTGGTTCAGAGGGGGGCGAGTTCCCGGAGGGCCTCGTCGAGCGTGCGGCGCAGCCGGAGCGCGTCGGGGGCGACGGCGGTGACCAGGGCGGCGGGCCCCGCCAGCGGGGTGAGGACGGCGTTCTCCGCGAGCGGCCTCGGCTCGACGGGCTTGTCGGCGAACTCCGGTTCGACGACGAGGAGCTGTCCGGTCGCGCGGTGTCCGCCGAGGACCGCGCCGCCGTCCCATCCGCCGGGGGCGCCCGGACCGTAGGCCAGCTCCTGGTCGAGCAGCGGGCGTCCGGCGCGGCGGACGGTGAGACGGGTGGTGAGCGTGCCGGGCTCCTCTCCGTGGCGGCCGAGGATCTGCTCCTCACGGAGCACCAGCCGTGCGCCGGCGGCGAGTTCCACGGTCGTGCGCATCCGCAGGTCGGAGCCGGCGGCGGAGATCAGCTGCTCGGGCAGCCAGCGCAGGACGGCTCCTTCGCCGACGGTGATCCGGACGTCGTACGTGGCGGCTCCGGTGGTGCGGCCGGGCAGGGCCACGGTCGCGGCGGCGGAGTCGACCAGGAGCCAGGCCCCGGGGCGTACGTCGGCCTCGATCGCCAGCCGGTCGCCGCCGAGCGGCGCGCTCATGGCGCCGACGACGGTGACCCGGGTGTAGGTGCCGGTGGCGCGGGTGCGGCGCACGGCGAAGGGGCCGCCGCTCTCCAGGAGCGGGAGCCGGCCGTCGGCCTCCGCGACGATCCGGGCGGTGGCGCTCAGGCTCATGCGACCCGCGCCGCCCACGCGTCGAGCCGTTCGCGGATCCAGCCGGCCACGGGGGCCACTCCGTCGGGGCCGGTGAGCGAGGTGAAGGCGACGGGCAGCTCGCCGCGCTGTTCCCTGGCGTCGCGGGCCATGCGCTCCAGGTCGGAGCCGACGTACGGGGCGAGGTCGGTCTTGTTGACGACGAGCAGGTCGGCGGTGGTGACGCCGGGCCCGCCCTTGCGGGGGATGTCGTCCCCGCCCGCCACGTCGATCACGAAGATCTGGGCGTCGACCAGACCCTTGGAGAAGGTCGCGGTGAGGTTGTCGCCACCCGATTCGACCAGGATCAGGTCGAGGGGACCGACGGTGTCCTCCAGCTCCTCGACGGCCTCGAGGTTGGCGGAGATGTCGTCGCGGATGGCGGTGTGCGGGCAGGCCCCCGTCTCGACGGCCTGGATGCGCTCGGGGGGCAGCACGGCGTTGCGGAGCAGGAACTCGGCGTCCTCGCGCGTGTAGATGTCGTTGGTGACGACGGCGATGGAGAGCTGGTCGCGCAGGGCGCGGCACAGCGCGGCGACGGTGGCCGTCTTCCCGGAGCCGACGGGGCCGCCGAGTCCGACGCGCAGGGCGCGCCGGGTGCCGTCGGGCCGGCGGGCGTCGGCGGACACGGCGGACGGACCGGCGTGGGAGTGGTCGAGGTGCATGGTTCTCCCGGTGGGGTTAGGAGGCGAACAGGCGGACGGGCCAGGCGGCGTGCTGCTCGGCGGTGATGTCGAGGAGCGGCGCGGAGGCGGCGGGCAGGGCGTCGACGCCCGCGTGGGCGGCCGCCGCGGCCCGCTCGGCGACCCGGTCGAGCTCGGGCGCCAGACGGGCGAGGACGGCGGTGGCCTGGAAGGGGTCGAGGCCGAGGAGGCGGACCACGGCCGTGGCGGGGCCGCTGACCGCCTCGTAGGCGGCACAGTGCGCGGCGTCCTCGGGCCCGAGGCCCGCGGCGCGGGCCGCGACGCCGAGCACGACGGGCTGGTGGGCGCCGCGCGGGAAGGCGGCGGCCAGCGCGTCGAGGTCGGCGCAGGGCCAGACGGACCGCGCCGCCCGCATCATCTGCCGGCCGAGCCTGCGGGCCGCGGCGCGCAGGGCGGGCGAGGGCGTACGGGCGTCGGCGGCCGCGTCGAGCTCGTACGGGTCGTGGCCGAGCGCCGCCGCGGCGGCGATGCCCGCCGAGGTGAGGCCGGTGGTGTGCAGCCGGCCCCGGCAGAACGCGGCGAGGTCGGCGGCGTCGGTGATCCGGCCGGCCTTGACGGCGGCTTCGGCGCCGCCGGAGTGGGCGTGCCCGCCGGCGGGGAAACGCCCGTCGGCGAGCACGAGGAGTGCGGAACGGCTCATCACGGGCCCGTCAGAAGAGGAAGTAGCGCTGGGCCATGGGCAGTTCGGCGGCGGGCGCCGGCTCGACGGGCTCCCCGTCGATCGTCACCGTGAAGGTGTCCGCGTCGACCTCGACGCGGGGCAGGGCGTCGTTCTCGCGCATGTCGGCCTTGGTGACCCGCCGGGTGCTGCCGATCGCCACGAACTCCTTGTGGACGCCGAGCCGTCGGGGCAGGTCGTCCTCGAGGGCCGCCTGGGCGGTGAAGTTGACCGATCCGGCGGCTGCCGCCTTGCCGAGCGCCCCGAACATCGGGCGGGGCAGGACGGGCTGCGGGGTGGGGATGGAGGCGTTGGCGTCGCCCATCTGCGCGTAGGCGATCTGGCCGCCCTTGAGGACGGTCTGCGGCTTCACGCCGAAGAAGGCCGGGTCCCAGAGGACCAGATCGGCGAGCTTCCCGGTCTCGACCGATCCGATGAGGTGGTCCATGCCCTGGGCGACGGCCGGGTTGATCGTGTACTTGGCGACGTAGCGGCGGACCCGGTGGTTGTCGGCACGGCTGTCGCCGGGAAGGGCGCCGCGGCGCTTCTTCATCACGTGGGCGGTCTGCCAGGTGCGCAGGATCACTTCGCCGATGCGGCCCATGGCCTGGGAGTCGGAGGAGATGATCGAGATGGCGCCGAGGTCGTGCAGGACGTCCTCGGCGGCGATGGTCGAGGGCCGGATACGCGACTCGGCGAAGGCGAGGTCCTCGGGGACGGCGGGGTTGAGGTGGTGGCAGACCATCAGCATGTCGAGGTGTTCCTCGACGGTGTTGAGGGTGTGCGGCCGCGTCGGGTTGGTGGAGCTGGGCAGGACGTACGGCTCGGAGACGACGCTGATGATGTCGGGCGCGTGGCCGCCCCCCGCCCCCTCGGTGTGGTACGCGTGGATGGTGCGGCCCGCGATGGCGGCCAGCGTGTCACCGACGAAGCCCGCTTCGTTCAACGTGTCGGTGTGGATGGCCAGCTGGGCGCCGGTCTCGTCGCAGACGCTCAGACAGGCGTCGATGACGGCGGGCGTCGCCCCCCAGTCCTCGTGGATCTTGAATCCGAGCGCCCCGCCGCGCAGCTGGGAGTGCATGGCCTCCCGCGACATGGTGTTGCCCTTGCCGAGCAGGCCGATGTTGACCGGGAAGGTGTCGAGAGCCTCGAACATCCGGGCCAGGTGCCAGGGGCCGGGCGTGACGGTGGTGGCCTTGGTGCCTTCCGCCGGTCCCGTTCCGCCGCCGACGAGGGTGGTGATGCCGCCGGCGAGCGCCTGGTCGACGAGGGTGGGCGAGATGAAGTGGACGTGGGCGTCGACGGCGCCGGCCGTGACGATCTTCCCGTTGCCCGCGATGATCTCGGTCTCCGGGCCGATCACGAGGTCGGGGTGGACGCCGTCCATGGTGTCGGGGTTGCCGGCCTTGCCGATGCCGGTGATCCGTCCGTCCCGGATGCCGATGTCGGCCTTGACCACGCCCCAGTGGTCGACGATGACGGCGCCGGTGACGACGGTGTCGGGCGCGCCCTCGGCGCGGGTGGTCCGGGCCTGTCCCATGGACTCGCGGATGACCTTGCCGCCGCCGAAGACGGCCTCGTCCCCCGCGCGACCCGGGCCGCCGGAGCGGTCCTCCTCGATCTCGACGAGCAGGTCGGTGTCGGCGAGCCGGATGCGGTCGCCGGTGGTGGGGCCGAACAGGTCGGCGTAGGCGGCGCGGTGGAGCTCAGGCATGGTCGGCGTCCTTCGGGTCGAGCGGGCCCGCCGTCTCGCCACGCAGACCGGGGACGACCCGCCGGCCCGCGAGCGGTACGAGTTCGACCTCGACGGGGATGCCGGGCTCGAAGCGCACGGCGGTGCCGGCGGCGATGTGCAGCCGCTGCCCGCGCGCGACGGCGCGGTCGAAGTCGAGGCCGGGGTTGGCCTCGGCGAAGTGGTAGTGGGAGCCGACCTGGACGGGCCGGTCGGCGGCGTTGAGGACGGTGAGGCGGGTGACGGGACGCCCTTCGTTGAGGGTGACCGGCTCGTCCGCGTAGAGGATCTCTCCGGGGATCATCGGCGTCGCTCCCCGGTCACACGATGGGGTCGTGGACGGTGACGAGCTTGGTGCCGTCCGGGAAGGTGGCCTCGACCTGGACGTCGTGGATCATCTCCGGGATCCCGGCCATGACGTCGTCGCGGGAGAGCACCGTGCGGCCGGAGGCCATGAGTTCGGCGACCGTACGGCCGTCGCGGGCGCCCTCGAGGATGTGCGAGGTGATGAGGGCGACGGCTTCGGGGTGGTTGAGTCTCACTCCGCGCGCTCTGCGTTTCTCGGCCACGTCGGCGGCCACGTGGATCAGCAGTCGTTCCTGTTCGTGCGGGGTCAGTTGCACGCTTCCACCTCATCGTCGTCCACCGGGCGGTTCCCTCCCGGACAGCAGCGGACCTTACCGATCTTCAACACTCTGTTGAGCTGCAAAGACGCGCTGCGGGGCCGGACATTGCACGTTAGGGCGGAAGTTTTTCCGACGCGTTAACTCGGGCTTTGCGTCTCCATGGACATCAGTCCGCGCAGCCCGTCCTCCAGGACCTCGACCTCCACGTCGCCGAAGAGGGCTTGCTGTGCGATGAAGCCCTGGGCGGTGGCGATGAGGGTGCGCGCGACCCGGTCGGCGGGGACGTCGGCCGCCATGAGCCCGTTCGCTCGGTAGGCGTCGACCAGCGTCGACCACACCTCGCGCATGGCGCGGTACCCCTCGGAGAGGGTCGCGTAGAGATGCTCGTCGCGCAGCGTCTCGGACCAGACCTGGAGGATGAGCCGGGCGTACGCCTGGCGGTCAGCGCCCTCGATCCGCTTGTCCAGGAAGAGCCGCAGGACCGAGCCGAGCAGGACGTCGGGGGTGGGCGGCGGGGTGGAACGCGAGGCGTCCTCGAACGCGCTGCGGATGCCGGCGAACGCTTCCGCGGCGATGGCGGCGATCAGCTCCTCCTTGCCGCGGAAGTAGCGGTAGACGGCGCCGGCCGAGAGGCCCACCTCACCGAGGACGTCCTGCATGGAGGTGGCGTGGAAGCCGTTGCGGGCGAAGCAGCGCGCGGCGCCGTCGAGGATCTGACGGCGGCGGGCGTCGAGGTGTTCCTGGGAGACGCGAGCCATGGGCCGAATGTAAAACGAACATTCATTCTTGACAAGCGGCCACTCCGGCGGGACAGTGACTCCACCGCCGTAAAACGAACGATCCTTCTCTTTGTATGGGAGTCGCCATGCCTGCCAACGGCACCCGCAAGACCCTCGCGGTGATGGTGTTGATCCCGGTCGTCGCGGCCCTTGCCCTGTGGGCGTTCGCCTGGCCCGCCGCCCGGGTCGCGCCGCACGACCTGCCGATCGGCGTCGCCGGGCCCGCTGCCGCCGCCGCCCCGCTGGAAGAGCGCCTCGCCGAGCGCGACGGCGCCTTCGAGGTCCACCGCTTCGACTCCGAGGCAGCCGCCCGCACGGCGATCGAGGACCGGGTCGTATACGGCGCCGTGGTCGTCACCCCGCAAGGTCCGCGGCTGCTGACCGCGTCCGCCGCGAGCCCCGTCGTCGCGGGGCTCCTGCGGGAGGCCGTCACCGCCCAGGTCCCCGCCGGCACGCAGGTCGAGGTCGTCGACGTCGTATCCACGCCCGCGGGCGACCCGCGCGGCAGCGCGTTCGGGTCGAGCCTCTTCCCCCTCGTCCTGGCCGGCACGGCCGCGGGCATCGTCATCACGGTCATGGGCCTGCGGCGCGGACGGGCGGTCCTCGCCCTGTGCGGCGCCGCCGCGCTCGCCGGCATCGTCGGCGCCGGACTCGCCCACACCTGGCTCGGGGCGCTCACCGGCGACTGGTGGGCCGAGGCCGGCGTCCTCGCGCTCACCGTCCTCGCCATCGGCTCGGCGCTCGCGGGGCTCGCCGCGCTGCTCGGCCGGGCGGGCTTCGCCCTCGGGGCACCTCTGATGGTCCTGTTCGGCAACCCCTTCTCCGGCGTGGCGAGCGCGCCCGAACTGCTGCCGGCCCCCGCGGGCGCGCTCGGCCAGCTGCTGCCGCCGGGTGCGGGCGGCTCGGCCCTGCGGTCCGTGGCCTTCTTCGACGGCGCCGGCGCGGGCTCACCGCTGCTGGTGCTGGGCGTGTGGGTGGCGCTCGGCCTCGCCGCGGTGGCCCTGGGCGGGCGCCGCACCCGGGCCGCCGCCGAGCCGGGCCCCGCCCCGGCCCCGCGGCCCGCACCGGTGGGCTGACGCCCCGCCTACCGCCGCGTGCCTCCGCTGTAGCGGACGGGGGCACGCGGCTTCCGCATGCGCGCCGGGGCGAGAGCGAGGTACACGCCGACATCCCGGCCCGCACGCTCCGCGTGTTCGACGGAGAGCGCCCGGGCGGACCGGGTCACTCTTCCGAGGACCCCGGCGAGTTGACATTGTCGCGTGTCGTGTCGAGGTCCACTCGGCCCACGGAGGGCGCAGAAAGCCTCCCCCTTTCGGCGTAGTCGACGAATCTACATATGGCCGGGGCGGGTTGCAGCGCAGCTGTACACATCTGGCTGAATCGGGCGTCCCACCCCTGGTACGGGGCTCGTCGGGCAAACCTCCGAAGATCACGAAACCTACTTGTCCACCCGAACGGATCAGTGGTGAGGAGCCTCACATATCGCCGTTTCAACTCGGATTTCACCCCGGATGTGGGTCAAGATCCCTGACGACGACAAGCCCCCGCCACCACGGCGGGGCGGTCCGGGCGGACGCCGAGTCCTGCCGCTGTCCCGGACGTCTGGTCGACAGAGGTGGATCGGCAGGAGTGGAGGACCCGAGCAACACGGGACGACCGAGCAGGTGGGCCGTTCCTTGGGGTGAAGCCGCAGCCGCGGCCGGGCATCTTCGCCTGCCCGAACCCGACAGGTCATCCTTCACAGGCGGCTGACGAAGGGTTGCGCATGACTGCGCAGATTCATGTCCCGTCCCTGCTGTCCCGGGCCGGAGCCGTCTCGGCTCTCACCCTCGCCGCCGTCGGCGGCACGCTGCTGGCACCAGGTGCCGCACCGGAGGCCCAGGCCGCGACGTCCCACGCCGGCAAGGCGCTGAGCATCGCGGCCTCGAAGAAGGGATCGCCCTACAAGTACGGAGCGGCCGGGCCGAGCCGGTTCGACTGCTCGGGGCTCACGCTCTACTCGTACAAGAAGGCGGGCAAGTCGCTGCCCCGTACCGCGCAGCAGCAGTACAACAAGACCAAGCACATCTCCGCCTCCAGCAGGCAGCAGGGGGATCTGGTCTTCTTCCACTCCGGCGGAAGGGTCTATCACGTCGGCATCTACGCCGGTCAGAACAGGATCTGGCACTCCCCCAAGACCGGTTCCTGGGTGAAGCTCGACAAGATCTGGTCCTCGAAGGTGTACTACGGCCGCGTCCGCTGACGCGCGGCCGCCGGACGCCCGCCGCGCGCGGCCGGTGTCCGACGGATGCCGTCGGGCCCGCGACGGCTGACGCAGCGTCGGACGGGTGCGCGGTGACGGACGGGCGCGGTGCCGAAGGGGGCGCGGTGCCGAAGGGGGCGCGGTGGCGCCGCCGGCCTCGAGGTGGCTCACACCGCGTCAGGCGCCCCCGAGCGGGGCCGACACGGGGCGCCGCGCCGTCCAGGGCAGGTTGATCCAGACCGTCTTGCCCCCGTCGGCGGTCGGGGCGACCGTGAGCCGGCCGCCCGCCTCCGCCGCGAGGAAACGGATGATCACCATCCCTCGGCCGTTGTCCTGCTGCACCGCGGCCGGGAGTCGCCGGGGCCAGCGGGGGTGGCTGTCGGTGACGCCCACGCACAGCCGCTCCCCGCGCTCCAGCCGGACGTCGACGGTGAACGTGGGCGACTGCCCGAAAGTGTGCTGGACGGCGTTGGTGGCCAGCTCCGAGACGATCAGCCGCACCGAGTCGGCCGTGTCGCTGCCGGCCTCGAGCCCCCATTCCCTGAGGACGTCGTCGACATATCTCCGGGCGGTGGACACCGAGGCGGGATCGCTCGGCAGCGTGACGGATGCTTCCTGGTGGTCTGCCATGGCGACGCTGTCCTTCCCATCGGGGCCCCGCCCCGGACTGCACTTCGCGTCAGGGTGCCACCGATCGGGCCGCCATAGGGGTCGATCCACCAAGATATGCAGACATCTGTCGCCCGAAGCGGTGAACTCCGCCCCGTCCCGGGTGGACAGGAGGTGCCCGCGTCGCCCCGCCCGGGGCGGGCGGAGGGGTGCGCGCGGGCGCCCCGGACGGCCTCAGGCCAGGCGCGGAGCCGTCCGGACGATCGTGGCCACCGCCTCGGCGATCTGGCTGTCGCTCAGATCCGCGCGCGCGGTGAGCCGCAGCCGGGAGATCCCGTCCGGAACCGACGGCGGCCGGAAACAGCCCACCGCGAGGCCCTGTGCGCGGCAGTCCGCCGCCCACCGCAGTGCCGCCTCCGGCGACGGGGCGCGCACCGAGACCACGGCCGCGTCCGGGCGCGCCGCGGTCAGCCCGGCGTCGGTGAGGAGCCGGTGCAGGGTGGTCGCGACCGTCCTCGCGCGACCGGCCAGGGCCGGGTCGCCCTTGATCAGGCGCAGAGCGGCGAGGGCGGCGCCCACGGCGGCCGGAGCGAGCCCCGTGTCGAAGATGAACGTCCGGGCCGCGTTGATCAGGTGCTCGATGACCCGGGCCGGGCCGAGGACGGCGCCACCCTGGCTGCCGAGCGACTTGGAGAGGGTCAGGGTGGCGACCACGTCCGCGTCGCCCGCGAGCCCGGCGGCGTTCAGCGCGCCGCGGCCCCCCTCGCCGAGGACGCCGAGACCGTGGGCGTCGTCGACGACGAGGGCGGCGCCGTGGGCGCGGCAGGCGGCGGCGAGTTCGGTCAGGGGCGCCCTGTCCCCGTCCACCGAGAAGACCGAGTCGGTCACCACGAGGGCCCGTCGGCCGCCGTGGGCGTGGAGTGTCTTGCGGACGGCCTCGGGGTCCGCGTGCGGGACCACGGCCGTCTCCGCGCGGGACAGCCGGCAGCCGTCCACGATCGAGGCGTGGTTTCCGGCGTCCGAGACGATCAGCGAGTCACGGGCGCTGAGCGCGGTGAGGGCGGCCAGGTTGGCGGTGTAGCCGGAGGAGAAGACCAGGGCCGCCTCGAAGCCGCAGAAGTCGGCGAGTTCGCGTTCGAGCCGGGAGTGCAGCCGGGTGGTGCCGGTGACCAGCCGGGAACCGGTGGAGCCGGCGCCCCAGCGCCGGGCGGCCTCGGCGGCGGCCTCGGTGATCTCGGGGTGCCGGGTGAGGCCGAGGTAGTCGTTGCCCGCCAGGTCGAGCGGCTCCGCCTCGGCGGCGCGCGGCCGCAGCGTGCGGACGAGACCGGCCTCCGCGCGGCGGCGTGCCTCGGTGTCCGTCCAGTCGAACGGGGTACGGTGCGTGTCCTCGTCCGGCATGTGCGCGTCCCGGTGCATGGGGCAGATCCTTTTGTAGGCAGCGCACAGACCCTAGCGGCCCGTGGCCGAGGTCAGAGTGTGGCCATCCACACACCTCAAACAGGCGCTGTTGTTCGGTTCCTCCTTGGCCGGGGGGTGTGCCGTAGGCCAGGATCAGCCCTTATGGACCTGCTGAACACGCTGGTGGACAAGGGGCTGCGGCGCGAGCTGCCGACCCGTGAAGAAGCGCTCGCCGTGCTGGCGACCTCCGACGACGAACTGCTCGATGTGGTGGCCGCGGCCGGCAAGGTGCGCCGCCAGTGGTTCGGGCGCCGGGTGAAGCTCAACTATCTGGTCAATCTGAAGTCCGGTCTGTGCCCGGAGGACTGTTCGTACTGTTCGCAGCGGCTCGGCTCGACCGCCGGGATCCTGAAGTACACCTGGCTGAAGCCCGACGAGGCGTCCCAGGCGGCCGCCGCCGGAGTGGCCGGCGGCGCCAAGCGGGTCTGCCTGGTGGCGAGCGGCCGCGGCCCGACGGACCGCGACGTGGACCGGGTGGGCAAGACCATCGAGGCGATCAAGGAGCAGAACGAGGGCGTCGAGGTCTGCGCGTGCCTCGGCCTCCTCTCGGACGGCCAGGCGGAGCGGCTGCGGGCCGCGGGAGCCGACGCGTACAACCACAACCTGAACACGTCCGAGGGGACGTACGGGGAGATCACGACCACCCACACCTACCAGGACCGGGTCGACACCGTGCGGAAGGCGCACGACGCCGGTCTGTCGGCCTGCTCGGGTCTGATCGCGGGCATGGGCGAGAGCGACGAGGACCTGGTCGACGTCGTCTACGCGCTGCGGGAGCTGGACCCGGACTCGGTGCCGGTGAACTTCCTGATCCCCTTCGAGGGCACGCCGCTGGCCAAGGAGTGGAACCTGTCCCCGCAGCGGTGCCTGCGGATCCTGGCGATGGTCCGGTTCGTCTGCCCGGACGTGGAGGTCCGGATCGCGGGCGGGCGTGAGGTGCACCTGCGCTCGATGCAGCCGCTGGCACTGCACCTCGCCAACTCGATCTTCCTCGGCGACTACCTCACGAGCGAGGGCCAGGCCGGCAAGGCGGACCTCGACATGATCGCGGACGCGGGCTTCGAGGTGGAGGGCGCCGGCACGACGACGCTGCCCGAGCACCGGGCCGACGCGCTCGCCGCGGCGATGGGCGGCTGCGGCTCGCACGCGGGCGCCGAGACCGGCGGGGGCTGCGGCTCGCACGCCGAGGCCGGTGCCGGGGGCGGTTGCGGCTCGCACGCCGAGGCCGGTGGCGGCTGCGGTCCGTGCGGCGGTCCCGCGCCGGAGGCGGCGCAGGCCGCCGAGGCCGCGAGCGCCGAGGTGCCGAACGCCCGTACCGACCTGGTGGCGGTCCGTCGCCGGGGGGCCGGCACGGACCTCGCGCCCAATGCGTGACAGCGAGCTGCTGGCCCTGGACCGGGCGCACGTCTGGCATCCGTACGGCCCCATGCCGGGCCGTACGGACCCGCTGGTCGTCGCGTCCGCGTCCGGGGTGCGGCTGCGGCTCGCGGAACCGGTGCACGGCAGGACCGAGCTGATCGACGGCATGTCGTCGTGGTGGTCCGCGATCCACGGCTACAACCACCCGGTGCTCAACGACGCGGTGCGTCACCAGCTGGACCGGATGAGCCATGTCATGTTCGGCGGCCTCACCCACGAGCCGGCGGTACGGCTCGCGACCCGGCTGGTGGAGATCACCCCTGAGCCGCTACGGCACGTCTTCCTCAGCGACTCGGGCTCGGTCGCCGTCGAGGTCGCCGCCAAGATGTGCCTGCAGTACTGGCGCTCGATCGGACGGCCGGGCAAGCAGCGGCTGCTCACCTGGCGCGGGGGCTACCACGGCGATACCTGGACCCCGATGTCGGTGTGCGACCCCGAGGGCGGGATGCACGAGCTGTGGTCGGGCGTGCTGCAGCGCCAGGTCTTCGTCGGCGCGCCGCCGGCCGCGTACGAGGAGTCGTACGCGGAGCTGCTGCGGGAGGAGATCGGCCGCCACGCGGACGAGGTCGCCGCGGTGATCGTGGAGCCGGTGGTGCAGGGCGCGGGCGGCATGCGCTTCCACGCGCCGGAGTACCTCCGGGTGCTGCGGGAGGCGTGCGACGAGCACGACGTCCTGCTGGTCTTCGACGAGATCGCGACCGGCTTCGGGCGTACGGGCGAGCTGTTCGCCGCGGACCACGCGGGGGTGTCCCCCGATGTGATGTGCGTGGGCAAGGCGCTGACCGGCGGCTATCTGTCGATGGCGGCGACGCTGTGCACGGCGCGGGTCGCCGACGGGATCTCGCGGGGCGAGGTCCCGGTCCTCGCGCACGGCCCGACGTTCATGGGCAATCCGCTGGCGGCCGCGGTGGCCGGCGCCTCGATCGACCTGCTGCTGGCGCAGGACTGGGCGGTGGAGGTCAAGAGGATCGAGGCCGGGCTGCGCGAGGGCCTGGCCGACGCCGCCGCTCAGCCGGGCGTCCGGGACGTGCGGGTGCTCGGCGCCATCGGGGTCGTCCAGCTCGGTCACGACGTCGACATGGCGGCGGCCACGGAGGCGGCGGTCCGGGCGGGCGTGTGGGTGCGCCCCTTCCGTGACCTGATCTACGTGATGCCGCCGTTCGTGACCGGCGACGAGGATCTGACCCGTATCTGCGACGCGGTGCGCGCGGCGGCCGCGGCGGGCTGACCGGCCCCGGCCCCGCGCTCCGGCACCATCTCCGAAAGGACAGCACAGACCATGACCGTCATCGTCGTCAGCGGTACGGGCACCGAGATCGGCAAGACGATCGTGACCGCGGCGCTGGCCGCGGTGGCGACCGGCCAGGGGCGTTCGGTGGCCGTGCTCAAGCCCGCGCAGACGGGCCTCGCTCCGCACGAGCGGGGGGACGCGGACGAGGTCGTCCGGCTCTCCGGGGCCGGGACCGCGACCGAACTGGGCCGGTTCCCCGAGCCGTTGGCCCCGGCCACCTCCGCCCGGCGGGCGGGCATGACACCGGTGGGGCCGCACCGGGTGGCCGAGGCGGCGGCGAAGCTGGCCGCCTCGCACGACCTGGTGCTCGTGGAGGGCGCGGGCGGTCTTCTGGTCCGCTTCGACGAGGCGGGCGGCACGCTCGCCGACGCCGCCCGCCTCCTCGGCGCTCCGGTCCTGGTGGTGACCCCGGCCGGTCTGGGCACCCTGAACGCCACCGCCCTGACGGCCGAGGCGCTGCGGGCGCGCGGCCTCAGCCAGCTGGGTGTGGTCGTGGGCAGCTGGCCGGCGTCCCCGGACCTGGCTGCGCGCTGCAATCTGGAGGATCTTCCGGAGGCGGCCGGCGCGCCGCTGATCGGGGCCGTACCGGAGGGCGCCGGGGCGCTG
Source organism: Streptomyces sp. NPDC053755 (assembly GCF_040677675.1). Lineage (NCBI taxonomy): Bacteria > Bacillati > Actinomycetota > Actinomycetes > Kitasatosporales > Streptomycetaceae > Streptomyces > Streptomyces sp. NPDC053755. Next base: position 225,663 of record NZ_JBFASK010000005.1, read on the forward strand.
GACCCCGACCGGTTCCGGGCGGAGGCGGCCGGCTGGCTCGCTCCCGTGCTGGGCGGGGTGTGGGACGCGGAGCGGTTCGCCTCGGCGCACCGGCCGTGATCTCCGTAGGCTGAACCCATGCGTGCAACCGTTCAGGAAATCGTCTTCGACTGCGCCGACCCGGCGGGTCTGGTGCGGTTCTGGGCAGGGCTCCTCGGCGGGGCTCCGGTCGACCGGAGCCCCGACTGGTCGTACGTCGACCCGCCGGGCTTCGTCCGGATCGCCTTCCAGCGGGTCCCCGAGGGCAAGGCCGCCAAGAACCGGCTCCACCTGGACCTGCGGGGGGACGGGCTGGACGCGGCGGCCGAGGCCGCGATCGCCCTGGGGGCGGAGCGGGTCGCCGGGATCGTCACCGACGACCACGGCGACTTCCAGGTGATGCGCGACCCGGAGGGCAACGAGTTCTGTTTCGTGACGGGCTGAGTGGCGCGGGACGGGGAAGAATCCCCCCGTCCACGTCCGCTGTGCCGAGCGTCGGAGGAGGTCCGCGATGTCATCGCGTTCCACCCGGGTCCCCCGGGACGCCGTTCACCACCCCTTCTTCGCCCGCTTCTACGCCCGGTTCAGCGTCTCCGCCGATACGAAGGCCGGGATCGGCGCCCTTCGCACGGAGTTGCTGACCGGTCTGTCGGGCCGGGTCATCGAGATCGGGGCGGGGAACGGGCTGAACTTCGCGCACTATCCCGGGACCGTCGCGGAGGTCGTGGCGATCGAACCGGAGCGGCATCTACGTCAGTTGGCGGCCGATGCCGCGCTGCGCGCGGACGTGCCCGTGGATGTGGCACCGGGCGCGGCGGAGGCGCTGCCGGTCAAGAGCGAGGCGTTCGACGCGGCGGTGGCCTCCTTGGTGCTGTGCACCGTACGGGACGTGCCGCGCACGCTCGCGGAGCTGTACCGGGTGGTGCGTCCGGGCGGTGAGCTGCGCTTCTTCGAGCACGGGGTGGCGCCCGGGCGCGGGATGGCGCGCACCCAGCGGGCGCTCGACCGGACGGTCTGGCCGTTGCTCTTCGGCGGCTGCCACACGGCGCGCGATCCCCTGGCCGCGATCGAGGCGGCGGGGTTCGAACTGATCACATACCGGTCCCTCACCGTTCCGCAGGAGGGGCCGCGGCTGCCGTCCTCCTTCTGTGTGCTGGGTTCGGCACGGCGTGTCTGACCCACCGGTCCGGGCCGCCCGGCGGACGGACGGGTCGGTGAGCCGCGGGCGTGTCGGACCGGATGGCGAAACGCGCTCGACGTCCTCCGGCGGCCGGTGGTGGGATGCCGATCATGGACGAGCCGAGTATCCGGACCGCCTCGGCGGCCGACATCGACACCGTGCTGGCCTTTTGGAAGGTGGCAGCCGAGGGCACGAGCATCAGCGACGACCGTGACGGGGTCGAACGGCTCCTGGCCCGTGACCCGGAGGCGCTGATCCTCGCGGAACGCGGCGGTGAACTGGCCGGCACGGTCATCGCGGGTTTCGACGGCTGGCGGTGCCACCTCTACCGGCTCGCCGTCCACCCCGGCCACCGGCGTCGCGGCGTCGGGGCCGCGTTGCTCATGGCCGCCGAGGAGCGGTTCGCCGCGCTCGGCGGCCGGCGGGCGGACGCTATGGTGCTGGACCACAACGAGCTGGGGAGACGTGCCTGGCGTGCGGCGCGGTACGAGCCGGACGAGCGGTGGACGCGGTGGGTCAAGCCGCTGCCCGGCTCGGGCGCCGGCCTGGGCTCGGACGCGGGATCCGGCACGGGCCGGGATGCGAGCTCCGGGTCCGGGTACGGGTCCGGGGGTGGGTCTTCGCCGGACACCCGGCGGGGGTGATCACACCCTCTCCTTTGCCCGTCCTTTACCATGAGTGTTTCCTTCCCCTTCGACCGAAAGGTGTGAGCGTCCGCCCATGGGCGAGCCTCCCAGTAGCAGTCAGCGCGAGACCCGACATCGCGCGATCCTTCCGTCCCTGGCCGATCATGGGACGGAGGTGAACCGATGACCGAAGTGCTTCTGCTCGGGGTGGCGCTGCTGCTCTCCCTCGCGTGCGGCGCCTTCGTCGCTGCCGAGTTCTCGCTGACCACGGTCGAGCGCGGCGAGCTGGAAGCGGCCGTCGAGCGGGGCGAGCGCGGGGCCGCGAGCACGCTCAAGGCCGTCAAGTCGCTCACCTTCCAGCTCTCCGGCGCACAGCTCGGCATCACCGTCACCAACCTGATCGTCGGCATGCTCTCCGAGCCGTCGATCTCCAAGCTGATCCGCGGCCCGCTCCAGGACCTCGGCCTCTCGGCCTCGGTGGCCTCCTCGGTGGCCCTGGTCATCGGCACCGCCCTGTCGACCGTCGTCCTGATGGTCGTCGGCGAGCTGGTCCCGAAGAACTGGGCGATCTCCTCGCCGCTGGCGATCGCCAAGCGGGTGGCCACCCCCCAGCGGGTCTTCACCGCCGCCTTCAAACCGCTGATCAGCCACCTCAACAACACGGCCAACCGGATCGTGCGCCGGCTCGGGCTGGAGCCGGCCGAGGAGCTGGCCTCCGCCCGTTCCCCGCAGGAGCTGGTGGCGCTGGCCCGCCACTCCGCCAAGGAGGGCGCGCTCGAGGCGGACACCGCCGAGCTGTTCGTACGGACCCTCAACCTCGCCGAGCTGACGGCGGAGAACGTGATGACGCCGCGCGTCCAGGTCACCGCCCTGGAGGTGCAGGCCACCGCCGAGGACGTCGCCAACGCGACCCGCGCGACCGGCCTGTCCCGTTTCCCCGTCTACCGCGGCAGCCTCGACTCCGTGGTGGGCATCGCCCACATCAAGGACGTCCTGGCCATACCGGCCGACGAGCGCCGCCGCCGCGGGATCGGGGACATGCTGCGCGAGCCGCTGCTCGTCCCGGAGACGCTCACGGTCGACCGGCTGCTCGACCGGCTCTCGGGCAAGCAGACCATGGCCGTCGTCATCGACGAGTACGGCGGCACGGCCGGGGTCGCGACCCTGGAGGACATCGTCGAGGAGGTCGTCGGCGAGGTGCGCGACGAGCACGACCCGCACGAGACGCCCGACCTGGCACGGGCGGGTGTGGACGCCGACGGACGCGAACTGTGGTCCGCCGACGGCGCGGCCCGCACGGACCAGCTGGAGGCGATCGGCCTGCGGGTCCCGGACGGCCCCTACGAGACGCTGGCGGGCATCCTCGCCACGGAGCTGGGACGGATCCCCACCGTCGGTGACCGGGTCGAGCTGGCCCACTGGCGCCTCGACGTCGTGGACGCCTCCGGGCGCCGGGCGGCCCGGGTGCTGATGCACGCGCCGCCGGCCCACCTGTCCGAGGAGACCGGGGAGGCGGGCCGATGATCGCGATCCAGTTGCTGATCGGCCTCGCGACCCTGGTCGCGAACGCCTTCTTCGTCGGCGCGGAGTTCGCCCTGATCTCCGTACGTCGCAGTCAGATCGAGCCGGAGGCGGAGGCCGGGAACCGGCGCGCCCGGAGCGTCATCTGGGGTCTGGAGCACGTCTCGGCGCTGCTCGCCGCGGCGCAGCTCGGCATCACGCTGTGCACGCTGGTACTCGGCATCGTCGCCGAGCCGGCCATCGCGCACCTCCTGGAGCCGCTCTTCGACGCGGTCGGCGTGCCGCACGGCCTGGTGCACCCGATCTCGTTCGTGATCGCGCTGTCCGTGGCGACCTACCTCCACATGCTGCTCGGCGAGATGGTCCCCAAGAACATCGCGCTGGCCGAGCCGACCCGCTCGGCGCTTCTCCTCGGCCCGCCGCTGGTGGCGATCGCCCGGGGGCTGCGACCGGTCATCTTCGCGATCAACGCCTTCGCGAACGGCATCCTGAAGCTGCTGCGGGTGGAGACGAAGGACGAGGTCTCGGCGACGTTCTCGGACGACGAGCTGGCCCGGATGGTGACGGACGCCGGTGTCGCCGGACTCCTGGACGACCGTGCCGCCGAGAGGCTGCACGACGCCCTGGAGCTGGGACGGCGCCCGGTGCGGGACGTCGTCATGCCGGTGGAGAAGGTCGTGTACGCGGCGGTGGGCACCACGCCCGAGGAGCTGGAGGCGCTCGCCGCGGAGTCGGGCTTCTCCCGCTTCCCCGTGGTCGACGCGGGGCGCGGAATCCTCGGCTACCTCCATGTGAAGGACGCCCTGGACGCCGTTCCGCGCGACCTGCCGTTCCCTGTCTCCGCGATGCGGCCGATCGCCCGGGTCCGGGCGGCGACCCCGATGGACGACGTCCTGACGGCGATGCGCCGCAGCCGCACCCACCTGGCGGCGGTGCTGGGCGACGACGGCAAGCTGGCCGGTCTCGTCACGATGGAGGACGTGCTCCGGGAGCTGGTGGGGCGCCCGGCGGCGTAGTCCCGCCGGTGACGACGGTCACGAGGGCCGGGGCCGGGAGCGCACACGCACTCCCGGCCCCGGGCCGTGGGCGGGCGGACGCGCCCGGGCCGTCGCGGCGCCGACGGGTCCAGGAGCGCGTCCGGGGCGGTCTCGCCGGGCGACCCGCGGGCACCCCATACCGCACGGTATGATCGTCCCGCCATGGAATTGAATGCCACCTACACCAGTCTGGTCGCCGTCGGTGACAGCTTCACCGAGGGCATGTCGGACCGACTGCCCGACGGGACGTACCGAGGATGGGCGGACCTCCTCGCGACCCGGCTGGCCGCCCGCACCCCCGACTTCCGCTACGCCAACCTCGCCGTACGCGGAAAGCTCATGGGCCAGATCCTCGACGAGCAGGTGGATGTGGCCGCCGCCATGAAGGCGGACGTGGTGACGCTGGTCGGCGGCCTGAACGACACCTTGCGGCCGAAGTGCGACATGGGGCGGGTGCGGGGGTTGCTCACCGAGGCGGTCGAGCGGCTGGCGCCGTCCTGCGGCCGGCTGGTCCTGATGCGCAGCCCCGGCCGCCAGGGGCCCGTCATGCAGCGGTTCCGGCCCCGCATGGAAGAGCTCTTCGAGCACATCGAGGCGCTCGCCGCCCGGCACGGCGCCCTGGTGGTCGACCTGTACGGCGTGCCCGCGCTCGGTGACCAGCGTCTGTGGGACGTGGACCGCCTGCATCTGACCGGCGAGGGGCACCGACGGGTGGCAGAGGCCGTGTGGCAGGCGCTGGGTCTCGACCCCGAGGACGACTGGCGGGCGCCGCTGCCCCCGGCCGTGCGCCCTGGCTGGATGACCCGGCGCGCCGCGGACGCCCGTTTCGCCAGGGAGCACCTCGGCCCGTGGATCGGCCGCCGCCTGACCGGCCGCTCCTCCGGGGACGGCCTCCCCGCCAAGCGGCCGGACCTGCTGCCGTACGAGACCCCGTACGGGACCGCTTACGGGACCCCGTCCGAGCCGCCGGGGGCGTAGCCGACCGAGGGCGTGTCCGTCAGGTGACGCCCGGGTCTTCCGCGGAGATCAGGCCGGATCGCCCGGCACGTCCGAACGAACCGGCCCCGGCAGGACGAGGAGGTCAGCCGGGAGCCCCGCGGGGCGGTGCCTCCGGTCGCGGTGGCGAAGAGCGGCGTGAAGGCGAGAAGCGCGGCCGAAGGCGACGACGAGGCCGCCGGGCAGCCGATGAGTGCCGCAGGAGCCGGCCTCGATGCCGGCCGGGAGCCCTGGGCCGACCGAGGCGAGCACGCCCCGCACGACCAGGCCGACCGCCGCGAGCGCGAAGCCGCACACGACCAGGCCGACCCAGGCGAGCGCGAAGCCGCACACGACGAGGCCGCGGGGTGTCGGCCGGTGCCGCCGACGGGCGGGGGCCGGCCGAGGCGTAGCCGTCCTCGACAGCAGGGCGGTCCGACGGGGCAGTCGAGGGGATCCGCCCGACCGCATCACCGGCCGGACCGGCGCACGCGCCGGGCCGGTCGTGCCGAGTGGTCCGCCCGGCCCCAGGGGTGGCCCGAGACCCGCCTATGACCTGCGGAAAGATCCACGAGGGGGTTACCGCCGGTTCCGTCGCCATGCGCACAGGATCGTCACCGAACCGACATACCGAGCGGTCGGAAAGTCCTTACGCAAGGGCTATACCCATGAGTAACGTACGCGGACCACCGGCGCCATCCGCCCGTTCCCCGGGGCGGCAAGGAGCAAGATCGATGTCGTATCACCAGCCTTTCCCCGGCCCACCGCCCCCACCGCAGCACCGGAACGCCGGGCGCCACCGCCACGAGGGCGCGTCGCGGTCCTGGGAGGGTGGATCGCCGTCCTGGGACTCCGATCCACAGGCGGCCTGGGACGCGTCCCCGCGAGCGTGGGACTCCTCGCCACAAGGCCGGGACGTCGCGCAGCAGCCCTGGGACATGTCTCCGCAGCAGCGACCGCCCGCCGCCACCGACGGTCGTGATGATCTGCACCGGCTCGGATCGGCCTACCGCAGGCTCCGCCGCGTCGCCACCTTCACCGCGCTCGGCTACTTCGTCGTCTTCCTGCTCCTGTCCGGGTACGCCCCCTCGCTGATGACCGGCACCCTCGCCGGTGGTCTCACCACCGGTCTGGTCCTGGGGCTCCTCCAGCTGCCCGTGGCGCTGGCCGCCATCGCGCTGTACGAGCGGATCGCGCGCAAGAGCGTCGACCCGCTCGCCGCGGCGATCCGCGAACGCGCCGAGCAGGCCGCCGCGGCAGCCGGGCCCGGGCAGGAGCGCCAGAGCCGCTCCGGCCGTCCCGCGTGGCAGCAGCCATCCGGAGGTGCGCGCGCATGACGAGCTTCAGCTCCGAGGCCCAGACGATGTCGCTGATGGCGTTCATCGCGGTCATCACCGTCACGCTGCTGCTGTGTGTGATGACCGGCCCCGATCGTGACGACCTGGGCGACTTCTACACCGGCTACCGATCGCTCTCCCCCATGCAGAGCGGCCTCGCGATCGCCGGCGACTACATCTCCGCCGGCACCGTGCTCGGCACCATCGGCATCATCGCGCTCGTCGGCTACGACGGCGTCACGCTCGCCCTGAGCACCGTGCTCTCGCTGGTCCTGATGATGTTCCTGCTCGCCGAACCGCTCCGCAACGCCGGCCGGTTCACGATCGGCGACGTCTTCACCCGGCGTCAGCCCGGCCCAGCCGTGCGGATCACCACGGCCGCGGTCACCCTGACCGCGCTGCTGCCGCTGGTGATCTTCCAGCTCGCGGGCGCCGGCGATCTCCTCTCCGTGGTCCTCGGCTTCGACGCCGACGGCTTCAAGACCGGGGCGATCGTGTTCCTGGGCCTGCTGATGATCGCGTACGCGGCGATCGGCGGCATGAAGGGCACCGCCTTCATCCAGATCGTCAAGACCGTCGCCCTGCTCGGCGCGTCCCTCGCGATCGCCGCGCTCATCCTCGACCGCTTCGACTTCAGCCTGCCCTCGCTGCTGGACGCCGCCAAGCGCGGCAGCGGGGCGGGAGACGCCTACCTCGCCTCCGGTCTGCAGTTCGGCGGCGACGAACTCGACATGATCAGCACGCAGTTGACGGTCGTGCTCGGCGCCGCGGTGCTGCCGCAGATCACCATGCGCATGTTCACCGCGCGCAGCGCGGCAGCCGTGCGGCGCTCGATGTCCTGGGCCGTGTCGACCGTCGTCGTGACCTGCCTGCTGATCGCCGTCATCGGCTTCGGCGCGGCGGCGATCGTCGGCCACCAGGGGATCGTCGCCGGCGACCCCCAGGGCAAGACGGCGTTCCTCATGGTCAGCCAGGCCGTCATGGGCGCGGACCAGACGACCGTCGAGACACTGCTGTTCACGGCCGTGGCCACAGCCGTCTTCCTCACCCTGCTGGCCTCGGTCGCCGGTATCACGCTCGCCTGCGCGAACACCCTGGCGCACGACCTCGTCACCCACGGGCTGCGCCGCAAGGCGCAACTGAAGGACTCCGCGGAGATGGCCATCGCCCGGACCGCCGCGGCGGGCGTCGGGCTCGTCGCGATCGCGATCGCCGCCGGTGCACGGCACCTGAACCTTCAGGCACTGCTCACCCTGTCGTTCTGCATCGGCGCGTCCGCCGTCGCACCGGCCCTCATCTACAGCCTCTTCTGGCGCCGCTACTCCCGTACGGGACTGCTCTGCACCCTCATCGTGGGCAGCGTCTCCGCGATCGTCCTCATGACCGGCAGCAACCTGGTGTCCGGATCGCCCCATGCGATCTTCCCGGACCAGGACTTCAACTGGTTCCCGTTCACCACGTCGGGCATCCTCTCGGCCCCGCTGGGCTTCCTCGCGGGCTGGCTCGGCACGGTGCTCCACGAACGTGACCCGGACGACCAGCGCCTGCGGTACGAAGCGGTGGAGGAGACGATCCTGGCCGGCGCACCCGCGGCGAACAGCGCCCCCGCGCCCTGACGCGCCCGCCCCGGCAAGGGCGCCCGGCCTGAGGGTCCCGGGCCGGGCACCTTTGTCGAGGCAAGGCGGTCGGCCGGTCGTGACACGAGGGAGGGGCCGCCCCGGATCGCTCCGGGACGGCCCCCAAGTGTTCATGCGGTCGGATCGCTCAGCCGGTCACCCGAAGGACTTGATGCCGTTCCGGTTGACCGACAGGACGGTCTTGACCGGCCCGTCGGTGTTGGTGGTGGAGGGGTGGCGGACGCTGATGTGCCCGTCCGCGGCGAAGCGGACCCAGAGGTCCGGGATCCGGTCGCCGTCGACGTCCGGGATGCCGATGACGGCGGAGACGCTGGCGGTCGTCCAGTCGGTGCCGTACGAGGTGTCCAGACCCTCGCGGGAGTTGGCGGCGACCTTGATAGCGAGCCGCGCAGGGCGAGGCGAGGATCTCGTTCCTGCTGGACGGCCTCCCCGGCGCCGGCCAGGGGCCGGCCAGGGCGCTGAAGATCGCCCAGGAGACGGATCCCAAGCCGCTCATGTGGACACAGTGGGAACTGCTGCGGGTACACCAGGCCGGGCTCATGGACTCCGTCGACTTCTATCGTTGGAATCGGCGCCGAGAGGACTGGACGAAGGTGGAACTGAAGAAGGGACGTACGAGCTGGTCGGTGGAGACCTTCCCCTGAGGCTTCCGGGGACCTTCAAGCCGTGGGCTATCGAGGTGGGCCCCGGCAAGGTCCCGCTCCGTGGGCTCCCGGGCGGCGACGACGCTGCCGCCCCGTACGACCGCGTGGTCGCGGGGTGTCTGGCCCGGGCCGAGGTGAACGTCTGCCCCGGCGATCGGGGCCCTCTGCTCGAGGAGTCTCCGCAGCCCGGCCCCCTCGTGGGGAACAGGGTCTACCGGTCGTAGACCCGGTTCGCCGACTCCCGCGAGGCGAGTGCGTCGCAGACGGTGGAAGCCCCGCCAGGCCCGGCCCGGCGGGGCTTCTCCCTGCTCGCCCCCGCGGGAGGCCGCCCCGCGGGCGAACGCGCCCGACCCGGGCCTCCCTCGCGCGTTCGTAGCAACGCACAGCACGGACCCTGGCGCTGGCCTGCACAAACCGCCAGTAGAATCTGCTCACGTGACTGCTGCTGCGAAGCCCCGCATCCCCAATGTCCTGGCCGGCCGCTACGCCTCGGCGGAGCTTGCCGTCCTCTGGTCCCCCGAGCAGAAGGTGAAGCTGGAGCGCCGGCTGTGGCTCGCGGTGCTGCGTGCCCAGAAGGACCTCGGGGTCGAGGTACCGGACGCGGCCCTCGCCGACTACGAGCGCGTCCTCGACCAGGTCGACCTCGCCTCCATCGCCGAGCGCGAGAAGGTCACCCGGCACGACGTGAAGGCCCGGATCGAGGAGTTCAACGCCCTCGCCGGACACGAGCAGGTCCACAAGGGCATGACCTCCCGTGACCTCACGGAGAACGTCGAGCAGCTGCAGATCCGGCTCTCGCTGGAGCTGATGCGCGACCGTACGGTCGCCGTCCTGGCGCGCCTCGGCAAGCTCTCCGGCGAGTACGCCGAGCTGGTCATGGCCGGCCGCTCGCACAACGTGGCCGCCCAGGCGACCACCCTCGGCAAGCGTTTCGCCACCGCCGCCGACGAGCTCCTGGTGGCCTACGGCCGCCTGGAGGACCTCCTCGGCCGCTACCCGCTGCGCGGCATCAAGGGCCCGGTCGGCACGGCCCAGGACATGCTCGACCTGCTGGGCGGCGACGCGGCCAAGCTGGCGGTGCTGGAGCAGCGCATCGCCCACCACCTGGGCTTCGCGCAGGCCTTCACCTCGGTCGGACAGGTCTACCCCCGCTCGCTGGACTACGACGTGGTCACCGCGCTCGTGCAGCTGGCCGCCGCCCCGTCCTCGGTCGCCAAGACGATCCGCCTGATGGCGGGCCACGAGCTGGTCACCGAGGGCTTCAAGCCCGGCCAGGTCGGCTCCTCCGCGATGCCGCACAAGATGAACACCCGCTCCTGCGAGCGCGTCAACGGCCTCATGGTCATCCTGCGCGGCTACGCGTCGATGACCGGCGAGCTGGCCGGCGACCAGTGGAACGAGGGCGACGTCTCCTGCTCGGTGGTCCGCCGGGTGGCCCTGCCGGACGCCTTCTTCGCGTTCGACGGCCTTCTGGAGACCTTCCTGACGGTGATGGACGAGTTCGGCGCCTTCCCCGCCGTCGTCGCCCGCGAGCTGGACCGGTACCTCCCCTTCCTGGCCACCACCAAGGTCCTCATGGGCGCCGTGCGCGCCGGCGTGGGCCGCGAGGTCGCCCACGAGGCCATCAAGGAGAACGCCGTCGCCTCCGCCCTCGCCATGCGGGAGCAGGGCGCCGAGCGCAACGAGCTCCTCGACAAGCTGGCCGCCGACGAGCGGATCCCGCTGGACCGGGACCAGCTCGACGCGCTGATGGCCGACAAGCTGTCCTTCACCGGCGCCGCCGCCGACCAGGTCGGTGCCGTGGTCTCCCGCATCGAGGAGATCGTCAAGCAGCACCCGGAGGCCGCCGGGTACACCCCCGGGTCGATCCTCTGACCGGCTTCACCCCGCAGGAGCTGCAGGCCGCTCGTGACCGCGTCGTTCCCGACGTGGCCGCGGGCGGCCTCTCCGTGCTCTTCTGCGGGATCAACCCGGGGCTGATGTCGGCGGCGACGGGCCACCACTTCGCCCGCCCGGGCAACCGGTTCTGGCCGGTGCTCCATCTGTCCGGCTTCACCCCGCGCGTGCTGAAGCCGTCGGAGCAGCAGCAGTTGCTCGCGTACGGTCTCGGGATCACGAACGTGGTGGCCCGCGCGAGCGCGCGGGCCGACGAGGTCGGCGACGAGGAGTTCCGGGAGGGCGGCCGGCTGCTGACCGAGCGGGTGGAGCGGCTGCGCCCGCGCTGGCTGGCCGTCGTCGGCATCACGGCGTACCGCACGGCGTTCGGGGAGCGCAAGGCGGTCATCGGGCCGCAGGAGCGGACGATCGGCGAGACCAGGATCTGGGCGCTGCCCAATCCGAGCGGGCTGAACGCCCACTGGACCGCCCGGACGATGGCGGAGGAGTTCGCCAGGCTTCGGGAGGCGGCGGGGGTTCCCGACCGGCGGTCGTAGTCAGGGCGGGTCGGTCACCATGAGACACGCGACCAGCCGGAAGCCGGCGCCGTCGCCGCCCCGCACGAGGCCGAGCGCGACCCACCGGTCCTCCGCCCGCCACAGCCGGACGTCGGGGACCGAGGTGCAGAGCAGGTCCCACGGGCCGGGTATCGCGTCCCCCGCGGCGTACCGGCCGAGCAGCGGGGACAACTCGACGACGCGGGGCGGGCCCCAGCGGCCGGTGAGGACCAGCGCGAGCGCGTCCCACTCGGCCCGTGCCTGTTCCTCGTGCAGGTCGTCGTGCCGGTCCTCGTACAGATCATGGGACGGGTCGTGGAGGTCGTCCGCGGAGGGGCCGTCGACGGCTAACTCCGCCAGGTGGTAACCCTCCTGGGGCAGGGCGCGGGCGCGCAGCAGGTCGAGGGCGGCGAGGTGCTGTGCGAGCGTCATGGCTCCAGTAAAGCGCCGGGGTCTGACAGCTGGTGCTCCGTCAGGGGCGCGTCCGCGCCCGGCCGGTCCCGTACGGTCCGCGCTCAGGTCTCGTGCCGGTCCGGTCGCGGGGCCGCACGCGCGGGCAGGGTGCGGGTGACGATCCGGTCGCGGGGCCGCGCGCGGGCAGGGTGGCGATCCGGGTGGGGGGCCGTGCGCGCGAGGAGGCGACCGTCAGGAGCCGGGCCGGGCGGCGCTCGCCGCCCTCCGGTCCATTGAGTACCATCCGGCAGACATGCGTACGAGCTGGAAGGACACACGGTGGGGCGGCTGACCGGCGGGGATCCGTCGCTGCTGCGGCGGATCAACTCCGCGGTGGTACTCCATGCTCTGCGGGGCGCCGACGCGCTCACGCTGACCGATCTGACCCGGATCACGGGCCTGTCGCGCCCCACCGTCGAGGGCGTGGTCGAAGGACTCATCGTGACGGGGCTCGTCGTCGAGGCGGCGGCCGAGGAGGGCGAGGCGAGGCGTCAGGGTCGGCCGGCCCGGAGGTTCCGGTTCCGTGCGGAGGCGGGGCATCTGCTCGGCATCGAGATCGGCTCGCACCGGGTCGCCGCGCTGATCTCCGGGCTGGACGGCCGCATCATCGGCGCCGGTGCCCGGGAGGTGTCGGAGACGGCTCCGGAGGACGAGCGCCTGGAGCGGGTCCGGATGGTCGTCGCCGACGTCCTGCGCAGGGCCGGGGTGCCCCGTTCGAGTCTGCGGGCGGTCGGCGTCGGGACGCCCGGGATCGTCGAGGCGGACGGCACGGTGCGACTGGGCACCGCGCTGCCCGGCTGGACGGGTCTCGCGCTCGGCGAACGGCTCCGGCGTTCCTTCCGCTGTCCGGTGCTCGTGGAGAACGACGCCAACGCGGCCGCGGTCGCCGAGCACTGGAAGGGCGCGGCGACGGACTCCGACGACATCGTCTTCGTGCTGGCCGGGCTGAGCCCGGGCGCGGGATCCCTGATCGGCGGGCGGCTGCACCGCGGGTACGGCGGGGCGGCCGGAGAGATCGGGGCGTTGCACCTGCTCGGCCGGGGGGTCACTCCGGAGCACCTGCTGTCGACCACGGACGAGCCGCTGCACCCGCTGGACGAACAGGCCGTCGCCGAGGTGTTCACGCTCGCTCGCCGGGGTGACACCCGGGCGCAGGCGGCGGTGGAGCGCTTCACGCAGCGGCTGGTCCACGACGTGGCGGCGCTGGTCCTGGCGCTCGACCCGGAGCTGGTGGTGATCGGCGGCTGGGCCGCGGGCCTGGACGGCGTGCTGCAGCCGCTCAGGGACGAACTGGCACGGTTCTGTCTGCGCCCGCCACGGGTGGCCCTGTCGCTGCTCGGCGATTCGGCGGTCGGCACGGGTGCGCTCCGGCTGGCCCTGGACCATGTGGAGGAACAGCTCTTCGCCGTGGAGGGCACGGCCACGGCCCGCCGCTGAGCGGCCGGGGCCCGGGCGCTCCCCCGGTGGGGTGACGGCGGGCCGCCGTGCGACCGCCGCGTACGGCGTCGGCCGGACGGCGGGCGCGGGCTGCGGATGCGGACCGGGCGTCCGGCGGGCGCGGACGGCGCGAGCCCGCGCGGGCGCCGTCGGTGCGGCGCCCTCACGGGCTCGGGCTCGGGTCGCGGCCTGTGGAGCGGAAGAGGACTCCGTCAGGAGGCCATGACCAGGTCGACGGAGTCGCCGAAGGTGAGGCGGCAGGTGTCGGCGCGGTAGGTGGCGACGGAGACGGCGGCGGTGCGCCCCTCGGAGAGGTAGCGGGTCGTCACGAGGAGGACGGGGGCGCCCGGCAGGCGGTCCAGCTCCTTGGCGTCGTCGGCGCGTGCCGAACCCAGTTCCACGGAGCGGTCCTGGCCGTCCAGGACGAGGCGCTGGAGTTCGCGCAGGACGACACGCGCGCGGGCGGGGCCCGTCGGGTCGCCGTCCACGCCCAGGTCGGGGACCGAAGCCGACGGGACGTACAGGAGCTCCGCCGCGACGGGCTGGCCGTGCGTGACGCGGAGCCGGCGCACGACGTGCACCTGCTCCTCCGGCTCGATGTCCAGGAGCCTGGCCACGGCGGCGGGCGCCGGGGTGAGGGCGCAGTCCATCGACTGCCAGGTCTCCTCGGCGACGCCGGGCCAGGTGTGCTGGGTGGTGGAGACGTCCACGCCCACGCGGGGCGGGGCGACGGTCGTGCCGACGCCGCGGCGGCGCTGCAGGCGGCCTTCGAGCTCCAGCTGCTCCAGAGCCTGGCGGAGCGTGGCCCGGGCGACGCCGAAGCGCGCGGCCAGCTCCCGCTCGTTGGGCAGGATCTCCCCGACCGCGAAGTCGGAGTCGAGCGCTTCGCCGATCACGGTCTTGAGGTGCCAGTACTTAGGCTCCGGCACCGATTCCAGCTGCGTGGTCCCCACCCTGATCCTCCGCAATTCGCCGTGTCCCGCGGCGGTTTTCCGCGCCCTTGTTTATTAAAGGTTCCTGCACTAACTCTGCGACCATAAGGCGGCCCACCCCCTTGGTCAAGACCAATGCTCCGCCCGATGACCGGTAAAAGGGTCCTTTGACGTAGATCGTTCACAGGACGTTCGCGCTCGCGTGAGGCGGCGCGGCGAGAAGACGGCGTGAGGAAGCGCCGCGAGGCAGCGCCCGCGGTCAGGTACGTGAACAGGCGCGCGAGCGCGGGCCCGGCCGCTCAGCCGGCCGCGAGCGCCCGGAGCTTGTCGGGGTTGCGGACGATGTAGACGCACTCGACGCGCCCGTCCCGTACCTCCACCTGGAAGAGGGCGTCCGGGGCGCCGTCGGCCAGGGCCAGCAGCGCGGGAGCGCCGTTGACCTCCAGGAGGCGGAACTCGTAGAGCGCTTCGGCGTCCCGGGCGGCGGCGAGGAGGAAGCGGCCGACCTTGTCCGCGCTCTCCACGATCCGCCGCGGCGCCTTGGACTTGCCGCCGCTGTCGCCGACGAGGCGGACGTCCGGGGCGAGCAGGGCGAGGAGCTGTGCGAGATCGCCGCCGGCCGCGGCGGCGAGGAAGCGTTCGGTGACGTCGCGGCGCTCGGCCGGGTCGACGTCGTAGCGCGGCCTGCGCTCGTCGACATGGCGCCGGGCCCGCCCGGCGAGCTGGCGGACGGCGGCCTCGGAGCGGTCCAGCGTGGTCGCGATCTCCGCGAAGGGGAAGCCGAAGGCCTCGCGGAGCACGAAGACGGCGCGTTCCAGCGGCGAGAGCGATTCCAGGACGACGAGGACGGCGAAGGAGACGGACTCGGCGAGCAGCGCGCGCTCGGCGGTGTCGGGGACGGCCGGGCCGAAGTCCGTGACGATCGGTTCGGGGAGCCAGGGGCCGACGTAGGACTCGCGGCGCGCCTGGACGCGGCGCAGCCGGTCGAGGGCGAGGCGGGTGGTGACGCGTACGAGATAGGCGCGTGGTTCCCGGATGTCGGCGCGGTCCGCGGCCGACCAGCGCAGCCAGGCCTCCTGGACGACGTCCTCGGCGTCGGCGGCCCGACCGAGCATGCGGTAGGCGACGCCGGTCAGCGTCGGCCGGTGCTCTTCGAAAACGTCGGTCGGTGTCTCGGTCGCCACTCCCCCATCCCAGCCGAACGGGGCCGTGCCTGTCCAGTTCGGTCCGGCCCCTTGAACTCGTGGCTACTGACCGGTAATTCTTGCTGACAGGGCGTCTAAGAGATGTCGACGACAGGGAGCAGGCGCATGTCCGCACAGATCTCGTTCACGGCCGGATCCTCCGGGGGTCCTCGCACGGTCTCCCTGACGTACGAGCGCAGGGGCGCGGGCGAGCCGCTGCTGCTGCTCCACGGCATCGGCCACCACTGGCAGGCGTGGGAGCCGGTTCTCGACATCCTCGCTGCCGAACGGGACGTCGTCGCCGTCGACCTGCCGGGGTTCGGCTCCTCTCCCGCGCTGCCGGAGGGGTACGCCTACGACCTCTCGACCGTCGTGCCCGTGCTCGGCGCGTTCTGCGAGGCTCTCGGCCTCGACCGGCCGCACGTCGCGGGGAACTCGCTCGGCGGGCTCCTGTCGCTGGAGCTCGGCCGGGAGAAGCTGGTGCGCTCGGTGACGGCCCTCTCCCCGGCGGGGTTCTGGTCGCAGAGCGAGCGGCGGTACGCCTTCGGGACCCTGCGCGCCATGCGGGCCGCCGCCCTGTCGATGCCGGTGCCGGTGATCGAGCGCCTCTCCCGCAGCGCGGCCGGCCGGACCGCCCTCACGAGCACCATCTACGCGCGGCCCGGGCGGCGTTCACCCGACGCGGTGGTCGCCGAGACGCTCGCCCTGCGGGGCGCCACCGGTTTCCACCAGACGCTGGCCGCCGGCCGGAGCGTGCTGTTCGGCGACGACGTGCCCGCGGTGCCCGTCACCGTCGCGTGGGGCACCCGCGACCGGCTGCTGCTGCGCCGCCAGGGCGTACGCGCCAAGCGCACCGTCCCGGGCGCCCGGCTGGTCCGCCTGCCGGGCTGCGGACACGTCCCGATGAACGACGATCCCGCCCTCGTCGCCCGGGTGATCCTGGACGGGAGCCGCTGACCGCCGCCCCCGGCGCGTGAGCACGTCGCGCGTGAACAGTCCGGTGCCCAGCGCCGCACCGGCGCCCACCAGCACGCTGCCGACGGCCTGCGCGGGCCCGAAGCCGCCGGTCGAGACGAGGACCGCGGTCAGGGCCGCGGCGACGGGGATCGCCCCGGTGAAGAGGGTGGCCCGCTCCATCCCGACCCGCTGGACGCCCATGTAGAACAGAACGAATCCGACGACGGTGGCCAGGGCGGCCTGCCACACCAGGGCTCCCGTCTCGACCGCCGTCGGCAGCCTCAGGAACGCCGTGCCGTCCACGAGGAGGCCGAGCAGGGCCGATTCGACGGCGGCGATCCCGCAGACGACGGCCGTGAGCAGTTTCGGGCCGAGCGGGCGCAGGACGGGCACGGCGAGGACGGTGAAGCCGACCTCGCCCGCCAGGGCGCCGACGGAGTAGAGGACGCCGGCCAGGTCGGAACGGCCCCAGCCCTGGACGGTGAAGGCCCCGGCCGCCACGAGCAGCGCCCCGAGGACGACCGGGCGGCTGGGCCGGCGTCCGTCCAGGAGCGGCACGAGGACGGCGACGACCACGGGCGCGCAGCCGACGAGCACACCGGGCACGGCCGGTTCGGCGGTACGTTCCGCCGCGAGGACCGCGAGGTTGAAACCGACCATGCCCACGGCCGCGAGCAGGGCGAGCCGGACCCACTGGCGGGCCGTCAGCGCCCGGAGCGCAGCCGGGCCGCCCGGGCCGAGGAGGGGCAGCAGGAGCAGGCAGGCGGCGCCGTAGCGCAGGGCCTGGCCACCCGCGTACGGATAGTCGCCGAGGAGGCTGTTGGCGGTGAAGGAGGCACCGACGAGGGCGTAGGCGAGGGTCACCAGGAGCGCCCCGCGCAGGGAGTTGGCGTTCATGGCACCGACGTTAGGAAGTGCGGCGGTCCGGTTGGAGGTCCACTTCCCCGGCGTTTTCGGGGACCACTTCCCGTTGCCGCCGAAACGCGCGGCGACCACTTCCCGTGCCTCCCGGGGCGCGCAGCGACCGCTTCCCGCGCCTCCCGGGGCGCGCGGGGACGGAGACGCGCCGCCGCAGAAGCCGGTCGCTCAGTCGCTCCGGTGGTCCGGCCTGCCGGGCCCGTCGCCGGAAGCCGTCCTCCCCGCCGCCCGACCGCCCCTCGCAGGACGTCATACTCGTCGTCCGTGGACGGCACGGAAGCAAGACCGGCGGACAGCAGCGCCTCGGGCCCGCCCGGGACAGCGCCGGGAAGCCCGTCACCCTACGCCGGAGGGGAACCTTCCGGATACCGGTCCGGCGCGGAAGCCCGCTCCTTCGCGGCGGTCCCGGGCGGGCCCGCCTGGGAGGTGCTGCTCCCGGCCGTGGCCGCTCCGGCCCGGCGGCGCGGACGGGCGTTGCGGGAGGCCCTGCGGGAGGCCGTCCGTACGGGCCGCCTGACAGCGGGCACCCGACTGCCCTCCAGCCGTGAGCTGGCGGCCGACCTCGGGGTCTCGCGGGGCCTCGTGACCGAGGCGTACGAACAGCTCACGGCCGAGGGGTATCTGCGCAGCGGCCGCGGCTCGGGGACCTGGGTGGGCGACGCGGCACGGGCGGCCCCGTCCCACGGGGCGCGGGATCTCGCGCCGCACACGCCGGGCGCGCGAGGCGGCACGGTCGACTTCCGTCCGGGGACGCCGGATCTCGCGCTGTTCCCCCGGTCCGCGTGGGCGGCGGCCCACCGGTCCGTCCTGTCCCGGCTGCCTCACGGGGCACTCGGGTACCCCGATCCGCGGGGGCTGCCGGAGCTGCGTACGGCCCTCGCCGGCCTGCTGGCCCGCCGGCGCGGCGTGGTGGCGGACCCGGAACGGCTCGTCGTCTGCTCGGGGGTCGCGCAGGCGTCGACGCTGGTCGGCTTCGTCCTGCGGGCGCGCGGACAGCGGACGGTCGGGATCGAGGACCCGGGCAGCCCGGAACACGGGCGGCTGTTCGCCTCCACCGGCATGGACACGCGGTGGCTTCCGATGGACGAGGAGGGCCTGCTGCCGGGCCCCCTCGCCGCGTCGGGGGTCCGTGCGGTGGTGACCACGCCCTCGCACCAGTTCCCCTCCGGGATCGCCTATTCGGCGACTCGCCGGGCCGAACTCCTCGCCTGGGCGCGCGAGGTGGACGGCTGCGTCCTGGAGGACGACTACGACGGGGACTTCCGTTACGACCGCGCGCCGGTCGGCGCGCTCCAGGGACTCGATCCGGAACGCGTGGTGTACACCGGCTCGGTGAGCAAGTCCCTGGCTCCCGGGCTGCGGCTCGGCTGGATGCTGGTGCCGCGGGGCATGGTCGCGGAGGTCGTGGAGCGCAAGCGGACGATGGACCTCGGCAATCCCGCCCTGGACCAGGCGCTGCTGGCCGAGTTCGTGACGAGCGGCGGGTACGACCGCCAGCTGCGCCGCTGCCAACGCGCGTACCGGGAACGGCGGAACGCCCTGCTGGCGGCGCTGGAGGAACACTTCCCGGGGACGCGGGTGAGCGGGATCGCCGCCGGACTGCACGTCATCGCGCGCGTGCCGGAGCGCTACGGCCCGACCTCGCGCTTCCTGGAGCGGGCGGCCTCCGCAGGGGTGGCCCTGCACCCGCTCGAGGAATACGGCACGGCGCGGCCGGCGGACGGCGCCGTCCGTCTCGTCATCGGGTACGCGCACCTGGCGCCGTCCGAGATCGCCCGGGGCATCAGGCTGGCCGCGCGGGCGCGGTAGGCCGAGGAGGCCGCTCGCACCCCGACGCCGGCAGGATCCACGAGCACGCCGGAGGCCGGAGTCGGCCGCGGGTGGAGAAGGCCGGAGTCGGGCGCGGACGGAGTCAGGCGGCGCCTCCGGTTTGTTCACGCGTGGTTCGCGTCCGCGCCGCTCCCGTCCCTTAGGCATGGGGCGACACCTGACACCCCACCCGGAACAGGCTCTGGAGGCACCCCGATGTCAGACCTCACCCCCGGCCCGCCCCTCGGTCCGTCCCCCGCCCGCCGCAGCGTGCTGCGCGGTTCGGTCGCCGTCTCCGCGGCGCTCACCCTGGGCGGCGCCGCGTCGGCCCCGGCCCTCGCCCTGTCGGGACGGCCCCGGGCCGGGTGGGGCGTGCAGACCGGCGGCGTCACCGCCTCCTCCGGCCTGGTCTGGGTTCGCTCGGACCGCCCGGCCCGCATGCTGGTGGAGACCTCGGCCGACGCCTCGTTCCGGCGCCCGCGCCGCCACTTCGGACCCCTTCTCGGCGCGGGCGGCGACTTCACCGGGACGCACGCGCTGCGCGGACTGCCGGCCGGTGAGCAGATCCACTACCGCGTCACCCTCGCGGACCCGGACGACCCGCGCCGTACGAGCGAACCCGTCGCCGGCACGTTCCGTACGGCTCCTGCGCGGCGACGCGACGGGGTGCGCTTCCTGTGGTCGGGGGACATCGCCGGACAGGGCTGGGGCATCAACCCCGACATCGGCGGCTTCCGCGTCTACGAGGAGATGCGCCGGCTGGACCCGGACTTCTTCCTGTGCAGCGGCGACTCGATCTACGCCGACGGGCCGATCCAGCCGACGGTGACGCTGCCCGACGGCCGGATCTGGCGGAACGTCACCACACCGGAGAAGTCGAAGGTCGCCGAGACCCTGGACGAGTACCGGGGGAACTTCCGCTACAACCTGCTCGACCACAACGTCCGCGCCTTCAACGCCCAGGTTCCGTCCATCGTGCAGTGGGACGACCACGAGGTGCGGAACAACTGGTATCCCGGCCAGATCCTGGACGACCCTCGCTACACGGAGAAGGACGTGGACGTGCTCGCGGCCCGCGCCGCGCGCGCCTTCGGGGAGTACGTCCCGCTCTCGCCCGCCACCACCCGCGCCGGCACGGCGGAGGGCCGGATGCACCGGGTGGTACGCCACGGCCCGCTGCTCGACGTGTTCGTCCTCGACATGCGCTCGTACCGCAACGCCAACTCCCCCGGCAGGCAGGCGGACGACACCACCGGCATCCTGGGCGCGGAGCAGCTCGCCTGGCTCAAGCGGGAGCTGAGCCGCTCGCGGGCCGTGTGGAAGGTCCTCGCGGCCGACATGCCCCTGGGGCTCGTCGTCCCCGACGGCGCGACGGACATCGAGGCGATCGCCCAGGGCGATCCGGGCGCCCCGCTGGGCCGGGAGCTGCAGATCGCCGAGCTGCTGCGGTTCGTCAAGCACCGGAGGATCACCGGCACGCTGTGGCTCACCGCCGACGTGCACCACACCTCGGCGCAGCACTACGTGCCGGAGCGGGCGGCCTTCCAGGACTTCGCGCCCTTCTGGGAGTTCGTCTCGGGACCGCTGGCCGCGGGCGGCTTCCCGGCCAGCCGGCTGGACGCCACCTTCGGGCCTGAACGGGTCTTCGTCCGGGCGCCGGAGCGGGCGAACCTCTCGCCGATGGAGAGCCCGCAGTACTTCGGTGAGGTCGACATCGACGGCGACAGCGGCGAGCTGACGGTCCGGCTGCGCGCGGAGGGCGAGTCGGTCCTGTTCAGCAAGGTGCTCCAGCCGGGGCGCGTCGGGCAGTGACACAGGGCCGGGCGGAGTTCGCGCCCGCACGGGTGCCGGAGGGCCTCGGGGCGGTGCGGGAAATGGCGCCGGGGGCCGGGGCGGGGCGCCGGGGCGGGCGCCGAGCCGTGTGGCAGCGGGCCCCCCGGCCGTGGTCGAGGTCGATTGTCAGTGGCGGGTCCTAACGTCTTTCGCATGACGCGATCCGTACAGGCGCTCGCCTATTCACGCCCGTCCGCCCTTCAGTCCCGCGCGTGCGGACGGCAGCTCGGCCTGGAGACCTCCGGCGGGCTCACCCCCGCCGGGGCCGAGGCGCACCCCCGCTTCTTCTCCGGGTTCCTGACGTCTCCGCAGATCGCCGCGCGCGGCCTGCTGGCGGTCGCGGACGTGGCGGCCGCCCGCTACCACCAGCGGATACGGCCGGGGTCGCTCGACCCGGTCGTGACGGGGAACGGCGACCGGCTGCGGTTCGAGTCGTTCTCCGGCTGCGGCGGGGTGTACGCCCGGCTGGACGTGCTGAGCGAAGGGCTGGACGGAGCGGAGACCGGGCACGGCACCACCAATGTCGACGTCAACAACCCGCTGCGCGAGGCGCTGTCCCGTATGACGGGTGACGATCCGCTCCATCTCCGCGTGGGCCCGGAGGAATTGGCGGTGACCACGCTGGAGGGCGCGGTCGTGGAGAAGAAGGTGCCGCTCCCGGACCGCTGGCTGCGCGGTTTCGCCGAGGCGCAGGTGGTCTCCTCCGGGTTCGATCTGCGGGCCGAGCTGACCGGCGCCGAGGCCGTCCGGTTCCTGCGGTCGCTGCCGCGCTCGCAGGCCCGGGGCCGGGGGCCGCTGTGGGTGGTCCGGTCCGGCAGGTCGCTGCGGCCCACGACTCGGCCGGTGGCGGGCGCGGTCTGCCTGCCGGGGCCCGACCGGCTTGCGGCCCTGGAGCGGGTGCTGCGGCACGCGACGGCGCTGCGGGTGTACGGACCGGTGCCCGACGGGGTCGCGACGTCGAGCGCCTGGGAGCTGGCGCTTCCGGGGATGCGCCTGACGCTCACCCTCTCGCCGGACGCCTCGCGGGGCTTCTCCGGCGAGGGCGGTGTCCTGGAGGCGCTGGCGACGCCGGAGGCGGAGCGGGACGCGGAGCTGGTGTCGGTGCTGCTGGCCTGGGAGCCGAGGATCGACCCGGCGGAACTGGCCGCGGAGGCGGGGCTCACGCCGGACCGGGTGCGCGCGGCCCTGACCCGGCTCGGCACGGCGGGCCGGGTGGGGTACGACGTGGCCGACGCGGCGTACTTCCACCGCGAGCTGCCGTACGACGCGGAGCGCGCCGAGCGTCACAATCCGCGGCTGGTGGCCGCCCGTGCCCTGGTCGCCGAGGGCGCGGTCGCGCTCGACGGTGCGCTCGCCGCCGTCACCTCGGGCGAACGGCGCTACCAGGTCCGGGAGTCGGGGGGAGCCCTGAGCTGCACGTGCCAGTGGTGGGCGGACTACCGAGGCCGGCGCGGGCCGTGCAAGCACGCGTTGGCGGTGCGGATGGTGAGGCTGGGCGAGACGGTCGCCGGGGGCGGGCGATGACGACGACACGGGGTACGACGGAGATGACGGGGACGCGGGACGGGGCCACGGGGGTCGAGCGGCTGCTGGACGCGGTGCGTCAGGGGCGGGTCGAGGACGTCCCGGGCCTGTTGAAGCCGCTCGACGCGGCCGCGCGCAAGGCCGCGCTGGCGGAGCTGAAACTGCTGCGCGGGGAGGTGCGCGGCTGGGACTGGAGCCGCTGGTCCGAGGCGGGCAGAATCCGGCGCCCCCTGCGGGTCGCGGGTGCCGGGTGCCACACGGGGGCGGCGGCGGCCGCCGCCTGGATCGGGGGCCGCGACCTCATGGACTGGGGGACGCGCGACGGCTCCCTGGTGCTCGCGGTGCTCGCCGACCGGGAGCCGGCCTGGGTCGCGGACGTGGCGCAGCGCCTGGCCGAGCGGCCCGCCGTGGTGGAGAACGGCTATGACCTCGTCCATGACCTGGTGGTGCTCTCCGGGAGTCCGGTGCCGACGACGGACGCCTACATCCTGGGCTGGACGCGGGCGGTGGCAGGCCCCGGTCTGCTCGACCGGCTGCGCGCCGACCCCCAGACGCCGGTGCTGGTGCCCCGCTTCTTCGAGCTGCCCGAGACTCCGGACCCCCTCACCTGGCCGTCCGACGGACAGGGCGCGGGCCATTGGCCGACGGCACTCGCGACGCTGGCGGCGGAAGGGCTGCTCGATCGCGGGACCCTGGTGGAGGGCTGCGTCGCACGTCTCCTGCGCGGCGGGCGGCTGCGTGACCTGCGCTTTCCTCTTGCCCTGCTCCAGCTCCTCGGCCCGACGGCGCGGGAGCGGAGCGGCCGGGTCGCGGAGTGGACCGGAATGGCGGCCGACGCTCCGTCGCCCGTCGCGGGCTACGCCCAGCAGATCCTCGCTGAGCTCGCGACACAGGGCGACCTTTCGGTGCGGGAGTTGGCCGAGATGACCGGTCCGGTGCTCTTCCGCACCGAGAAGACGCTCGTGCGGGCGCAGTTGACCCTCGTGGGCAAGGTGCTCAGGCGGGATCCCGCCGCGGCGGCGGAACTCCTTCCGGTCGTGGCGGACGCCTTCGGGCACGAGGACCACGGCATACAGGAGCGGGCGCTGAAGCTGGTGGGCCGCCATCTGCGCTGGGTGGACGAGCGGGTGCGGCAGGAACTGGGCCACGCGGCGGGGCGGCTGGACCCGGGGCACCGGCGGACGGCCGAGGAGCTGTTCGGCGGCATGCAGGACGGGGAGGCCGGAGAGGCTCCGTACGAGGAGGTCCTGCCGCCCGCTCCCGTGGCGCGCCCGGTGGCGCCCCCGGCGGAGTCGGTCGCCGAGCTGGTCGAGGACCTGGTGGCGCTCTCCAAGGGGCGCACGAAGGCGGCGGAGGAGTTCGAGCGGGCGCTGGACGGGCTCGTCCGGCACGCCCACCGGGACCGGGAGGCGCTCACGGCGGCGGTGGCGACGGCCTTCGCCGACAGCTTCTGGCTGGGGCAGCACCACGCCGGCCGGGGGACGGACCACTTCCAGCGGACCACCCATGGCATCGACGTCGTGCTGGCCGCCCTCCTGGGCGCCGTGGAGCAGTCGGCCATCGACGCCGGACGGGGCCGCCGGCACGGCACGACGTCCTGCACGCACCTGGCGTTCGACGGCGTCGTCGACGCGCGGCTCTGGGAGGTCGCCGACCTGATCACCACCGGTCGGCTCCCCTTCCTGCTCGCCGTCCCGACATGGCACACCGGGGCCATAGCGCCGATGGCGTTGGTCGCCCGGCTGCGCGCCTACCGGGCCGCGGGCGTCGAGCCGGCGCCCGCGGATCTCGCACAGGCCCTGCTGCGGTTGCGCAAGGCCGATCCGACCGCGCGGGAGGCCGCGGCGGAGGCGGCGGCGCTCGGGGGCCGGGCCGCCGAGCGGCTCGCCGACTGGCTGGAGTCGGACGCCTCCCTGGCGCCGGGCGTGCGGTTCCTCGCGCGACGTCGGGACCAGTCGCCGGGCCGGTGGTGGCTCGCGGACCGTCTCGTGCTGAGGATCCGTGAGCGCCGGGCCGTACGCGACGAGTTCCCTCCGGCGTTCCAGTGGCTGGGCGGGCGGGTCTCGGAGGGCGTCCGGCGCTGCTACCACTGGTCGGACGGGCAGCAGAACTGGGCGGCGGTGCTGCCGGACGACCGGGAGACCCTGGCCGCCTGGCTGCTTCCGTCCCTGGCCGGCGCCGCGGCGTGGGACGGGCGGGGGGTGAGCCGGGGACTGACGGCGCTGGCCGAGTCGGAGGGGCCGGTCGGCCCGGCGGTGCGTCTCGCCCTGGCGATCGGGTTGGGAGCCCGGCATGCGGAGGACCGGCTGACGGCCGTGGACGCGCTCCTCGTGCTGGCCGCGCGGAAGGAGCTGGACGGACAGGGGCTCGGAGCGCAGCTGGCCGGGCTCGTGAGCGAGGGCGAGGTCAAGCCCAACCGGCTCGCGGAGTCCTGCCGGACGGCCGCCGCGACCGGCGCGTACGCCACGGTGTGGGGGGTGCTGGCCGGCGCGCTGCCCACGCTGCTGGCGGCCGAGAAGCCGGTGCGCGCGCTCGGCGAACTGCTCGCCGTGGCCGCCGAGTGCGCCGAGCGGTGCGGGGCGGCCCAGGAGATACCGGGGCTCGACGCGGTGGCGGCGAGACGCGGTTCCTCGCAGCTCGTCGTGCAGGCGAGGCGTCTCCAGAAGGCCCTGACGGCCGGGGGTGACAGGGTCCGACACACGGCCGATCAGCCGGGGACACAAGTGGTTGAAAACAGTCACTAAGCTCCCAGATTGGCGCTTAACCCATCAGTCACACATCGTTCGTGATCGCGCAACACCGCTGGGTCACAGTGAGGTCATGACTGATGTGACTTCCGGGAAGAGCGCCCGCCGCCCCCACCACTGGCGGCGTGACCTCATCGAACTGGCCGCGCTGTTCACGGCCGTGGTGGTGGCGGACACGATCGCCAAGACCGTCGTCCGTGGCGCCGAAGGTCCGTTCATGCTGGTGTTCTCGGCGATCGCGCTGATCGCGACCGCCGCCTTCCACACGTGGTGGGAACGGCGCCACAGCCATGCGCCGCCCGTCGCCCATACCGGCGGCGGGACGACCCCGCCGCCGGCCCGCAGCGAGGACGCCGGGACGGACGGGCCCGCCGAGCCCGTCGCGACCGTGCTCTGGAGGATGCGGACCACGGTCCGCGACACCCCCGGCAGCCTCGCCGCGCTGTGCACCGCCTTGGCCCGCCACGACGTGGACATCCTCACCCTCCAGACCCATCCGCTGGCCGAGGGCACGGTGGACGAGTTCCTGCTGCGCGCCCCCGCCACCGTCGAGGCCGGTCACCTCACCCGGGAGATCGCCGCGGCCGGCGGCAGCGGCACCTGGATCGAACGGGCCGACGCCCACGACCTCGTGGACACGCCGACCCGGCTGCTCGGCCTCGCCACCCGTACCGCCCTGGACGCCGCCGAACTCCCCCTCGCCCTGCGCCAGCTCCTGGGCCGCTGCACCATCCACTCACTGCCGGCCGTCTCCCTGTCGGGGCGCCCCACCGGGGAGACCGCCCCCGTAGAAGGCGTCCTCGAGGAGACGGTGATGCGGCTGCGCGACCCGAACGGCGGGGCCATCACCATCGAGCGGCCCTATCTGCCGTTCACCCCGACCGAGTTCGCCCGCGCCCGCGCCCTCGTGGAGCTCGACGCGCGGCTCGGGCCGCGCATGCCGCGCGGCCAGGACGTGCTGACCCTCCCCGAGGGCAGCGAGATCACCGTCCGCCGGGCCGACCAGCGCGACGTCGTCGCGGCACGGGCGATGCACGACCGCTGCTCCGCGCGCACGCTCGGCCTGCGCTACCACGGGCCGGTGGGCGATGCCGACCGCTATCTGAACCATCTCCTCAGCCCCCGCTTCGGGCGCACGCTCACGGCGCAGTCGTCCTCGGGCCGTCTCGTCGCCCTCGGCCACCTGCTCTGGGACGGCGACGAGACGGAGGTCGCCCTGATGGTCGAGGACGCCTGGCAGCGCCGGGGCATCGGCTCCGAACTGCTCGGGCGGCTGGTCGCCATGGCCGTGGAGGCGGGCTGCGAGAGCGTCTACGCCGTGACGCAGTCCTCCAACACCGGGATGGTCGCCGCGATGCGGGCGCTGAACCTCCCCTTGGACTACCAGATCGAGGAGGGCA
Organism: Streptomyces sp. NPDC053755; assembly: GCF_040677675.1. NCBI lineage: Bacteria > Bacillati > Actinomycetota > Actinomycetes > Kitasatosporales > Streptomycetaceae > Streptomyces > Streptomyces sp. NPDC053755. Next base: position 252,264 of record NZ_JBFASK010000005.1, read on the forward strand.
CCCTGGTCATCACCGCTCGGCTCGCAGCGGCTCGCCCGGCGAACCGTCCTGCGTACGGTGAAGTCCCGAGCGGCTCGCCTCGGCAGGGGAGGCACTGAGGGCCTGGGTCAGGTCCCGCCACAGGTCCTCGACGTCCTCGAGGCCGACCGACATCCGCAGCAGCCGGTCGCTGACGCCCGCCGAGCGCCGGTCTCCCTCGGCCACGATCCGGTGGCTGATGGAGGCCGGGTGCTGGATCAGGGTGTCGACGCTGCCGAGACTGACCGCCGGCGTGATCAGCCGTACCCCGGCGATCACGTCGTGCGGGTCTCCGTACACCTCGAAGGAGACCATCGCCCCTCCCACCCGCGGGTAGTGGACCCGGGCGATGCGGGGATCGGTGGCGAGCCGGCGGACCAGCTCCGCGGCCGTCGTCGACGCCGCCCGCACCCGTACGGGCAGGGTGGAGAGCCCCCGCAGCAGCAGATATCCGGCCAGCGGGTGCAGCACGCCGCCGGTCGCGAACCGCACCTGGCGCAGTGAGCGGGCGAACTCCTCGTCGCAGGCGACGACACCGCCCATGACGTCTCCGTGGCCGCCCAGGTACTTGGTCGCGCTGTGCAGCACGATCCGGGCGCCGTGCTCGGCCGGCCGCTGGAGCACCGGGGTCGCGAAGGTGTTGTCCACCAGGAGCGGCACGGAGCCGCAGGCGTGGGCGACGGCCCGGATGTCGACCTCCGCCAGGGTCGGGTTCGCCGGCGTCTCCACCATCACCAGGCCGGTGTCCGGACGGATGGCGTCCGCTATCCCGGCCGGATCGGTCCAGGTCACCTCGGTGCCGAGGAGTCCGGCGTTCAGCAGATGGTCGCTGCAGCCGTACAAGGGCCGGACGGCGACCACGTGCCGCAGGCCCATGCTCGCCCGCACCATCAGGACGGCGGTCAGCGCCGCCATGCCGCTGGCGAAGGCGACCGCGGAGTCGGTGCCCTCCAGCCGGGCGAGAGCCGACTCGAAGCGGGCGGTGGTGGGGTTGTCGAGGCGCGCGTAGACGGGCGGACCGTCCAGCCGGGCTCCCGTGGCGGCGAACTCGTCGATCCGCGCGGCCTCGGCCCGCGTGTCGTACGACGGGTAGGTGGTCGACAGGTCGAGCGGCGGGGCGTGCAGGCCCAGGCCGGCGAGGTCCTCGCGGCCGGCGTGCACGGCTTCGGTGGCCAGAGCCCTGGGGGTGGTCGAGGCGTCGTAGTCCATGGGCGGCACTGTGAACGAATACCGGAGGGTAGTGCCGATTCTCCGTGTTACGTTCGCCGCATGGCCGATTCTGTCGTACTGGACCCGGTCGATCTGCACATTCTTCGCCTCCTGCAGAACGACGCACGGACCACCTACCGCGAGCTCGCCGCCGAGGTCGGCGTGGCGCCCTCCACCTGCCTGGACCGGGTCGCCAGACTGCGCCGCACCGGGGTGATCCTCGGGCACCAGCTACGACTGGATCCGGCCAAACTCGGCCGTGGGCTCGAAGCGCTTCTTCTCGTCCAGGTGCGCCCCCACCGGCGCGAACTGATCGGTCCGTTCGTGGAGCGGATCCGGGCGCTCCCGGAGTCCCGGGCGCTGTTCCATCTGACGGGCCCGGACGACTACCTGGTGCACGTGGCCGTCGCCGACCCGGCCGACCTGCAACGACTCGTTCTGGACGAATTCACCTCCCGCCGTGAGGTGGCCCGCGTCGAGACCCGCCTCATCTTCCAGCAATGGGAGTGCGGTCCCCTCCTGCCGCCCGGCCAGGGCGCTCATTTGTCAGCCGACTGAGATCGATTGAGATGACGCGGGGACCGTGGAGGCACGAGGATGAACCCCATGCCAGAGACTTCCAGCAGCGCGCTGCCCCGCCAGGTCGCCGACACCTACGTCGACGCACTCATCGCACTCGACCCGATCACCGGTACATACCTGGGAGTCAAGGAGAGCGCGGGCCTGCTTCCCGACTTCTCCCCCGCCGGACAGGAGGCGGTGGCCGAACTCGCCCGCCGCACCCTGGCGTCGCTCGACGAGGCCGAGCGGCAGCCGGGCGCTGACACGGACGCCGAACGCCGGTGCGGCCGACTGCTGAGGGAGCGCCTGACGGCCGAACTCGCCGTGCACGACGCGGACGAGGGCCTGTGCGCGGTCAGCAACATGCGCTCGCCCGCCCACAGCGTGCGCATGGTCTTCACCGTGATGCCGACCGAGACGCCGGACGACTGGAAGGCCGTCGCCGAGCGGCTGCGGGCGGTCCCCACGGCGCTCGAGGGCTACCGCGCCTCGCTCGCCCTGGGCCTGGAGCGCAAGCTGCTGGGCGGCCCCCGGCCGACAGCCACCTTCGTGGACCAGTTGACCGAGTGGTCGGGCGCCGATTCCGACGGGCCGGGCTGGTTCGAGGAGTTCGCCGCCGCGCGGCCCGACTCCCTCGACGCCGATCTGCTGACGGAACTGGCCGCCGCCGGCCGGGTCGCGAACGACGCCGTCGCCTCGCTGCGGGACTGGATGCGCGATGTGTACGCCCCCGCGGTCGCCGGCGCGCCGGACACCGTGGGCCGTGAGCGCTACCAGCGCTGGTCGCGCTATTTCAACGGCACCGACCTGGACCTCGACCAGGCCTACGCGTACGGCTGGTCGGAGTACCACCGGCTGCTCGGCGAGATGCGGACCGAGGCGGAGCGCATCCTTCCCGGCTCCGGTCCGTGGGAGGCGCTGGCCCACCTCGATGTCCACGGCACCCACATCGAGGGGGTGGAGGAGGTCCGTGTCTGGCTGCAGAACCTGATGGACGAGGCGATCGAGGCCCTCGACGGCACGCACTTCGAACTCGCCGAGCGGGTACGGAAGGTGGAGTCCCGGATCGCCCCGCCGGGCGGCGCCGCAGCGCCCTACTACACCGGCCCGTCCGAGGACTTCTCCCGTCCCGGCCGCACCTGGCTGCCGGTCGACGGCGAGACCCGCTTCCCCGTCTACGACCTGGTGTCGACCTGGTACCACGAGGGGGTGCCCGGCCATCACCTGCAGATCGCCCAGTGGGTGCACGTCGCCGACCGGCTCTCCCGCTACCAGGCCACCATCGGCGGGGTCAGCGCCAACGCGGAGGGCTGGGCGCTGTACGCGGAGCGGCTGATGGACGAGCTGGGCTTCCTGCCGGACGCCGAGCGCCGGCTGGGGTACCTGGACGGGCAGATGATGCGCGCCTGCCGGGTGATCGTCGACATCGGCATGCACCTGCGGCTGAAGATCCCCTCCGACTCGCCCTTCCACCCGGGTGAGCGATGGACGCCGGAGCTCGCCCAGGAGTTCTTCCAGCAGCACAGCAGCCGGCCGCCGTCGTTCGTCGAGAGCGAGATGACCCGCTATCTGTCGATGCCGGGGCAGGCCATCGGCTACAAGCTCGGCGAGCGCGCCTGGCTGCTGGGGCGGGCCAACGCGAAGGCGGCGCACGGTGACGCGTTCGACGCGAAGGCATGGCACATGGCGGCCCTGTCGCAGGGGCCGCTGGGCCTGGACGACCTGGTGGACGAGATCTCCCGTCTCTGACCTCGCCGGGCCGCCCCGGGGCGGCGGCGGGTCCGCCGCCGCCCCGGCCTCGTGCCCGCCCGGGTGCCCCCGCGACGAGGCGTCCGAGCCGTGAGAAGCAGCCGGGCTCGCTTGATCGGCCGGGGAATCGCCTGCTATCTGTCGCGCATGAGCGGATACACACCGGATGCCACCGACTGGCGCCTCATCGAGGCCCTGCAAAGCCAGGGCCGCGCCAGCTTCGCCGATCTGGCCAGGACCGTGTCGATGTCCGCGTCTGCCGTGACGGAGCGGGTGCGGCGGCTGGAGGAGACGGGCGTGATCGCGGGCTACACCGCCGTGATCGATCCGGAGCGGCTCGGGCTGCCGGTCCTCGCCTTCGTCCGGCTGCGCTATCCGCACGGGAACTACAAGCCCTTCCACGACCTGATCGAGGCGACACCCGAGATCCTCGAGGCGCACCACGTCACCGGCGACGACTGTTTCGTCCTGAAGGTGGCCGCACGGTCGATGCGGCATCTGGAGGAGATCTCCGGCAAGGTCATGACGCTCGGCTCGGTGACGACGAGCGTCGTCTACTCCTCACCGCTCCCCCGGCGCTCGATCAGCCGCTGAGCCCGCCTTACGGCCCCGGGCGCTCGATCAGCCGCTGAGCCCGCCTCACGGCCCCGGCGCTCGATGAGCCGCTGAGCCCGTCTCAGAGCCTCCACGAACCATCGGCCCCTGAGCCGGCCTCGCGCCCCTGGGCGCCCGGATCGACCGCCCGAGCCCGCCCCACGAGGCCCCCGGTCGACCGCCGATGCCGCCTGAGGGCCACGAAGCCCCGGTCGACCGCGGAGCCCGCCTGAGGCTTACGAAGCCCCGGTCGGCCGCCGAGCCCGCCGTCCCACGGCCCGGGAGTGCGGTCAGCCGCCGGGCCCGCCTCCGGTACGGAGCCTCACGGCCGAGCCGTGGCGCTCCTTCACCACCTCCAGCTGGGCCGGGATCCGGCGGCGCAGGTCGCCGACGTGGCTGACGATGCCGACGCTGCGGTCACGCTCGCGCAGGGAGTCCAGGACGTCGAGGACCTCGTCGAGGGTCTGGTCGTCCAGGCTTCCGAAGCCCTCGTCGATGAAGAGGGTGTCGAGCCGGACACCGCCCGCCTCGTCGGTGACGACGTCGGCGAGGCCCAGGGCGAGGGCCAGGGAGGCGAAGAAGGTCTCCCCGCCGGAGAGGGTGGCGGTGTCGCGCTCGTGTCCGGTCCAGGCGTCGACGACATGGAGTCCGAGCCCCGCACGCCTGCCACCGGAACGCGCGTCGGAGTGGACGAGGGTGTAGCGGCCGGAGGACATGCGCAGCAGGCGGGCGGTCGCGGCGGCGGCGACCTGTTCGAGGCGGGCGGCGAGGACGTACGACTCCAGCCGCATCCTGCGCTCGTTCTCGGCCGAGGTGCCCGCGGTGAGGCCGGCGAGCCGGGCGACACGGTCGTACTCCTCACGGAGCGGGCCGAGACGGCGGACCTCCGCGTCGGCTTCGCGGGAGAGCCGGGCGAGTTCGGCGCACCGGTCACGCTGGGCGGCGAGCACCGAGGTGGCGTCGCGCAGGGCCCGCTCGGCGGCGGAGTGGGCGGCCTCGGCGCCCGTCGGGTCGGCGGGCGGACGCTCCGCGGCGGCCTGCGTCCCCGGCTCGGCGAGCCGGTCGGCGACGGCGGCGGCCTCGGCGTGCCAGGCGTCGAGACGGCGCTGGAGGTCCCGGTGCTCGCCCTCGCCCAGCAGAGCGGCGCGGGCGGCGGCCGGGGTGTCGAACCCGGCGCGGAAGGCGGCGTCGGCGAGCCGGTCGTCGGCCTCCTTCAGTCGCTCCGCGGTGAGTTCAGCGGAGCGTACGGTCTCGGCGGCGTCGAGCAGGATGCCGATCCGGCGCTCCAGGCGTGAGGCGTGCTCGGCGACGGAGCCGGACTCGCCCCGGCCACGGGCCACTTCCGCGTCCAGGTCGCTCTGTTCGCGGTCGAGCGCCTCGCGCTGGGAGGTCCGCGCGGCGACCCGCCGCTCGGCCTCGCGCTGCGCGGCGACCCTCTCCTCGTACTCACGCTCGGCCCGTGCGAGGGCTTCCCTGGCGCCGTGCGTCTGTCCGGCCAGTGCGTGCGCCTCGGCATGACGGCGCGTCAGCTCCTCGACCTCGCGGGCGAGGTCGGCGACGTCCGGGTCGGGCGGCGTGCCGGAGTCGGATCCCGCACGGTCGGCGGGACTCCCCGGTCCCGCCTCCGGCGCGCGCTGCCCGGGGACGGTGTCGCGTGCCGGCTGCGCGCTCTCCACCGTCCCGGAGCCGGCCTCGCCCCCGACGCCGGAGGCACCGGACGTGCCGGGCCCGGTGGAGAGGTGGCTCGTGCGGCTCGCGCCGGGGTGGCTCTCGTGGCCGGAGTGCCCGGCGGTCGCGTCCGCGGCCCCCGTACGGACCGCGGCGACGGCGGCCGCGTGCGGGCCGTCCGCCAGGCCCGTCAGGACATCGGCGCGGGCGGCCGCCCAGGCCTCCCGGGTGACGGCCAGGTCGCGTTCCGCGGCGGCACGGTCCTCGTCGGCCCGGGCGAAGGCGGCGTAGGCGGCCTCCTCCGTCGCGCGGTCGACGTGGTCGGCGCCGGTGCGGGCGGGGGCCGGGTGCTCGGCGGAGCCGCAGACCTGACAGGGGTCGCCGTCGGTCAGGCCGGCGGCCAGTTCGGCCGCGATGCCCCTCAGACGGCGGGACTTGACGTCGAGCCATGCCTCGTGGGCGTCGTTGCGCTGCTCGCGGGCGGCCGTCAGCCGGTCCTCGGCGTCGGCCGTCCGGCGGGCCAGATCGTCGCGGCGGCGCGCCGCCGCGAGGCGGCGGCGGGCGGGCTCGAGCCGGCCGGCGAGGTGCTCGGCGCGGGCGGCCGCCTCCTGCGCGGACTCGATACGGGCCGCCAGCTCGACGCGCCGAGGCCCCCAGCCGGCCAGCCAGGCGGCCGCTTCCTGCAGGACCTCGTCGTCCGCGCGGGCCTGCCGCTCCAGGACGTCGCGCTCCCGGGTGATCTCGACGGCGCGCCGCTCGGCCCGCCGCGCGGACTCCAGGCCGCCCAGCTCCTGGCGCAGCCGCCGTTCCAGGGCGGAGAGCTGCTCGGCTCCGGCGTCGGTGAGGTCGGCCGGCAGCAGCCCACGCGACCTCTCCCGCGCCGCGCTCGCCGCCGCGTGGTCGCGCTCGGCGTCGGCACGCAGGCTCAGCGCGGGCGCCACGAGCCCGGCCTTGCGGGCCCGGTCCAGTGTGGCCTCCCAGCCGTCCCGTTCGGACCTGCTCGCCTCCAGCTCTCGCCGCCTGCGCGTGGCCTCGGCGTGGCGCGCCTGCCGGGCGGCCAGGTCCCGTTCCGCGTCCAGCGCGCGCCGGGCGGCGGACTGCCGGCCTTCGGCGGCCGCGACCCGCACCTCCGCGATGTCGAGCGCCTCCCGCGCCTCCGAGCGCGCCACGGCGGCCCGGGTCTGCACGGCGTGGGCCAGCCCCGGCTCGCCCGGCCGCTCGGCGACCGCGCTGCTCCCCGCGGCCTGGGCCATCCGGTGGCCGAGGGCGAGGAGCCGCTCGTCCCCCTCCCGTACGCGCTGTTCGCAAGCGCGCCGCAGATCGGCGAGCCGCTCTTCGACGGCCGCGAACCGCCGGGTGTCGAAGAGCCGGCCGAGGAGCTTGCCGCGAGCTTCGGCGTCGGCCCGGAGGAAGCGCGCGAAGTCGCCCTGGGGCAGCAGGACGACTTGGCAGAACTGCTCCCGGCTCATGCCGACGAGCTGGGTGATCTCCTCGCCGATCTCCTGGTGGGAGCGGCTCAGCCCGTTCCACTCACCAGTCGTGGCGTCGTACTCCCGCAGCAGGCTCTGTGCCTTCTCGGTGGTGAAGCCGCCGCCGCGCTTCTTGGGCCGCGGCTGGGCCGGGCGGCGGGTGATCTCCAGCCGTCGCTCGCCCACGGTCAGCTCCAGTGCGACCTCGGTGGCCGTCCCGGCCGGCGCGTGGTCGCTGCGCAGCGAGGCCCCCGGGGTCTGCCGCGCACCGGGCACGGCGCCGTACAGGGCGTAGCAGACGGCGTCGAGGACGGAGGTCTTGCCCGCGCCGGTGGGTCCGTGGAGCAGGAACAGCCCGGCGGAGGACAAGGCGTCGAAGTCGATCTCCTGGGTGGTACCGAAGGGCCCGAACGCCGTGACGGAGAGGCGGTGGAGTCTCACCGGCCCACCTCGCGCCGCTCGGCGTCGACGCGTACGTCGTCGAAGGCGCCGTACAGGACGGCCCGTTCGGATCCGTCCGGCCCCGCGCCGCCGCGGACGTGGGCCACGAAGTCCACCGCGATCTGCTGGTCGCTGCGGTCGCGCAGCCGCTGCGCGTAGGAGCCGTGCGGGTCGCCCTCGGTGGGCTCCGGCTCGAAGGACAGGCTGAGGGTGTGCGGGAAGCGTTCGACGAGCCGGGCCATCGGCTCGGCGGGGCGTACGGGATCGGTGAGCGTCGCCTCGACCCAGGCGTCCTCGTGGCGCGCGTGGGCGGGGTCGGCGAGCAGGTCGTCGAGCCGGCCCCGGATGCGGGCGAGTGCCCGCGGGACCGGGCAGTCGATCCGTTCGGCGGCGTCGATCTCGCCGCCCGGGCCGAGGTCGATCAGCCACATCGTCTTGCGGTGGCCGGCTTCGGAGAAGGAGTAGGCGAGGGGGGAACCGGAGTAGCGCACGCGCGGGGTGACCGTCTGGCTGCCGTGCAGATGCCCGAGGGCGACGTAGTCGACGCCGTCGAAGACGCCGGCGGGCACGGCCGCGACCCCGCCGACCGTGATGTCGCGCTCGCTGTCGCTCGGCTCGCCGCCCGCGACGAAGGCGTGCGCCAGGACCACGGACCGGGTTCCGGCCGGTCGTGCGGCGAGGTCGGCGCGCACCCGTTCCATGGCGGCGGTGAGCACCGCCTCGTGTCCGGCCCTGGCGGCTCCGAGCCGCTCGCGGACCAGGGCGGGCTCGAGGTAGGGCAGGCCGTAGAGGGCCACGTCTCCGTGGCTGTCGGTGAGGACGACGGGGGTGCCGACGCCGTCCGGGTCGGTACGGAGGTGGATCCCGGCGCGCCCGATGAGCCCGGCGCCCACTCCGAGGCGGCGGGCCGAGTCGTGGTTGCCGGAGATCATCACGGTCGGGACGCCGGCCTCGGCGAGCCGGTGCAGGGCGGTGTCGAAGAGCTCGACGGCGGGCAGCGGGGGCACGGCCCGGTCGTAGACGTCTCCGGCCACGAGGACGGCGTCCACCTCGCGCTCGCGCACCGTCCTCACCAGGTGGTCGAGGAAGGCGGCCTGGGCGTCGAGCAGGCCGACCCGGTGGAAGGAGCGGCCCAGGTGCCAGTCCGACGTGTGCAGAATCCTCAACGTCCCGCCCCGCCCCGCATGATCCTCACCGTGCCGCTCCGCCCCGCATGTGTTCCGCTGTCCGCCCCCGGCCGCCACGGCACCCGCACGGGCGCCGTCGAGGAGCAGCGACCACGCTAGCGCGCCCGAGCACCTCGTTTCGCACGGACCACCGATCGAGACCCTTACGGGCGGCCGCCGGGGGTGGCCGGTCCGGCCGCCGGGGCACCTGTCCGGGCGCTCTCCCGCGCCCGGCCCGGGGCCCTGGGGCGGCTGTGTCCCGGGGGCCGGGGCGCTCAGGCGTCGCCGTACGCCTCGCCGCCCAGCTCCAGGGTCGCCGTGCCGGCCGTCACATCGGCGAGCCAGGCGCGGAAGGCCTCCACGTCGGCGTCCGGCAGGCCGATCCCGATCGCGACGGCCTCGCCGTACCGCACCTCGCGCACCGAGCGCCCCGTCGACCGGAGATCGTTCTCCAGCTTCCCCGCCCGCTGGTGGTCCACGGTGACGGTGGCGAGGCGGAAGCGCTGCCGGGTGAGGGTGCCGAGCGCGTCCAGGGCCTCGCCGACCACACCGCCGTACGCCCTGATCAGACCGCCCGCGCCGAGCTTGACGCCTCCGTAGTAGCGGGTGACGACGGCCGCGACATACCGCATGTCGCGCCGCATCAGCATCTGGAGCATCGGGACGCCGGCGGTGCCGCCCGGCTCCCCGTCGTCGCTGGCCTTCTGGACGGAGGCGTCGGCACCGACGACGTACGCGAAGCAGTTGTGCGTGGCGGTGGGGTGCTCCTTGCGGACGCGTGCGACGAAGGCCTGCGCCTCCTGCTCGGTGGCGACGGGCGCCAGCGCGCACAGGAAGCGCGAGCGGTTGATCTCGGTCTCGTGCACGCCCTCGCGGGCCACCGTGCGGTACTGCTCGTGCATCCCGCCACCCTATGCGCCCGCCGCGGAGGAGGGCGGCGCCGCCCTCCTCCGCGGCCGGAACCGCTGGAGACGCACGCGGGCCACTCCCGGGCGGCGGGCGGACCTCGTCCGGGAAGCACGCGAGCCGCTCCGGCGGCCGCCCGGGAATCATGGGCGGGCCGGGCTCGTTCAGGAGGGGAACGAACGAGCCACGGGAGGCAGCGGATGAGCGGCGAGACCACGACGACCGAGTCGGACACGGTGCGCAGGATCCTCACCGACGCGGGCGACACCTGGGCGGTCGTGGGGCTGTCGTCGAACGAGGCGCGCGCGGCGTACGGCGTCGCGGCCGTCCTGCAGCGCTTCGGCAAGCGGATCGTCCCCGTCCACCCGAAGGCCGAGACGGTCCACGGCGAAACGGGCTACGCCTCGCTCGCCGACATCCCCTTCCCCGTGGACGTGGTCGACGTGTTCGTCAACAGCGAGCACGCCGGACAGGTCGCGGACGAGGCGGTGGCCGTCGGTGCGAAGGCGGTCTGGTTCCAGCTCGGGGTGCTCGACGAGGCGGCGTACGCGAGGACCCGCGAGGCGGGACTCGACATGGTCATGGACCGCTGCCCCGCGATCGAGATCCCGCGCCTGGGCTGACGCGCCTCAGCCGGCGGTGACGCCCAGGCCCTCCAGGACGACGGCGCCGGGCAGCTGGGCGAAGGCCTTGCCCGGCACGATCAGCTTGCCCCGCCGCCGGCCGCTGCCGATCAGTACCCAGGCGGTGTCCACCACGGCGGCGTCGACGAGGACCGGCCAGTCGGCGGGGAGCCCGACCGGCGTGATGCCGCCGTACTCCATGCCGGAGTCGCCGGTCGCGGTGTCCATCGGCGCGAACCGCACCTTGCGCGAGCCCAGGTGCTTGCGGACGACCCCGTTGACGTCGACGCGGGCCGCCGAACGCACCACGCAGGCGGCCAGGGTCGTCACCTCGCCGCGCTTCCCTGCGACGATCACGCAGTTCGCCGACTCGTCGAGCAGCCGCTGACCGTAGTGCTCGACGAAGACGGCCGTGTCGGCGATCGCCGGATCCGTGTCCACGTACAGCAGCTGGTCGGCCGGCACGGCGCCCTGCCAGGCGCGCACGGCGGCGGCGACCGGCTCCGTCAGCAGGTCCAGGCAGTCGGGGGCGGGTCGGACGTCGTCGAAGTCTCCGATGGGGGCGCGCATGCCCGCCACGCTAACAAGGCGTGTCCTGCCGGGGTTTGGGCGTCTCACCGTACGGGCGGGATGGAGACGGCCATCGTCATCTCCACCCGCTCGTCGCCGTCGTTGCGGTAGGCATGCGGGACGTTGGCCTCGAAGACGGCGGAGGTGCCGGCCGGGAGGGAGTGCTCCGCGCCCTCGACGACGAGGGTCAGCACGCCCCGGGTGACGTGCAGCAGCTCGGTCGTGCCGTCGGGGTGGGGGTCGGAGGCGCTGCCGTCGCCGGGCATCAGCGTCCAGGACCAGAGCTCCAGCGGGCCGCGGGCCTCGGTGCCGGCGAGGAGGGTGGTGTGGCTGCCGGTGGAGGTCGACCACATGCGCACGGCCTGCTCGGGCGGGACGAGGCGGACCTGGGGCTCCTGGTCGTAGTCGAGGAGCGTGGTGATGGAGACTCCGAGGGCGTCGGCCAGTTTCACCGTGGTGCCGACGCTGGGGTTCGTGCGGGCCTGCTCGATCTGGATGATCATGCCGCGGCTGACTCCGGCCCGCGCGGCCAGCGCGTCCAGCGTGAAGCCGCGATCGTTGCGCCACCGCTTCAGATTGCGGGCGAGCGACTGCGTGAGCTGATCGAGGTCCGACACATTCCGTCCAATATTTTGGATGACAGAGTTCAATGTATTGAACTACGATGGGGTGTACCGCGGTGTACTCGGCTGTACACCGCACTGTACTGCGAGACCCCACCCTGCGAGGATTCCATGACCGCGCTGTTCGCCCTGGCCACCGCCCTCCTCTGGGGCCTGGCCGACTTCGGAGGCGGACTGCTCACCCGGCGCATGCCGGCCCTGACCGTCGTCGTCGCCTCGCAGTCGGTCGCGGTCGTCGTGCTCGGCGCGATCGTGCTCGCCACGGGCGGCTGGAGCGAGCTGGGGCCGGATCTCTGGTACGCCGTCGGGGCCGGCGTGGTCGGCCCCGTGGCGATGCTCGCCTTCTACAAGGCGCTCGCCCTCGGCCCGATGGGCGTGGTCTCCCCGCTCGGCTCGCTCGGCGTCGTCGTACCGGTCTCGGTGGGCCTGCTGATCGGCGACCGGCCGGGCCTGCTCCAGTTCGCCGGGATCGGCGTGGCCGTGGTCGGCATCGTCCTGGCCGGCGGCCCGGAGCTGCGCGGCGCGCCCGTCCAGCGCCAGGCGGTGCTGCTCACGCTCCTCGCCGCCTTCGGATTCGGCTCGGTGATGGCCCTGATCGCCGAAGCCTCCTCGACCCTGACCGGCCTCTTCCTCGCGCTGTTCGTCCAGCGCGTCACCAACGTCCTGGTGGGCGGCGGCGCGCTCTACGTCTCCGTGAAGCGGGGCGGACGGGCGCTGCCGGAAGGCGGGGACGGCATGCGGGTCGTCTGGACCGCCCTCCCGGCCCTCGCGTTCGTCGGCCTCGCCGACGTGGCCGCCAACGGCACGTACTCGATCGCGGCACAGAACGGCCCCGTCACCATCGCCGCCGTCCTCGCCAACCTGTATCCGGTCGTGACGGCGCTCGCGGCGCGCGGGGTCCTCAAGGAACGGCTGCGCGCCGTCCAGGCGGCGGGCGCGGGCCTCGCCCTGGTGGGCACGGTCCTGCTCGCGACCGGCTGAAGGAGCCCTGTCCCCCGCGAACGGCCCGACGGCGGGGCGGCCCGGCCAGGGTGCGGTCAGGCTGCGGGCCGAGCCGGGCCCGGCTCGGCCCGGCCACAGTGCGGTCAGGCGTCCTTCAGCTGGCCCTCCAGCTCGCCCTCAAGCTCCCGCTCACCTTTCAGCCCGTCCCTCGGCCCGAGTCCGCCCTTCCGTTCGCCCTCGACCGTCTCGGCGAGTTCCAGCTCCGCGAGCGCGGCGAGCTGTTCGGGCGTCACACCGTCCGGGATGGGCACCGGCGCCGGTGTGCGGATCGGCGGCTGCCAGCCCTGCTCCGGGTCCCAGCGGCGCACCACGCGGGCCGGGGCCCCGGCCACCACCGAGTGGTCCGGCACCTCTCCGCGGACGACGGCGCCCGCCGCGACGACCACGTTGCGGCCGATCCTCGCCCCCGGCAGGATCACCGCGCCCGTGCCCAGCCAGCAGCCGGGGCCGATCTCCACGGGTGCGGAGCGGGGCCACTGCCTGCCGATCGGCACGTGCGGATCGTCGTAACTGTGATTGGTCGACGTGATGTAGACGTACGGTCCGCAGTACGTCTCGGAGCCGATCGTCACCGTCGTGTCGGCGATGACGTGGCTGCCGCGCCCCAGGACCACACCGTCGGCGAGGGTCAGGATCGGGTCCGGACCCAGGTCGAGGCCGGGCATCATGCCCGCGGTGAGCGTGACCTGTTCGGCGATGATGCAGTGCTCGCCGATCTCGATCCAGCGTTCCCCGAAGACCGTGCCCTGCGGGAAGGCGAGGCGGGTGCCCACGCCGAGGCGCCGGAAGCGCAGCCGCCCGGGCGACGCGGCGGTCACGGCGCCCGCCTCCTGCGCCCAGCGCCAGCCGGCCCGCACCACACGGGCGACGACACGACGCCGCCGGTCGGCGAGAGACGAGAACGTGTTTCTGTTCTTGGGCACCCGCCCACGGTAGTCGCCCCCGTCGTACCGGACCTGCGCCGCGCGCTGTGATGTCGGTTACGGGTACGGGCGGGTGGCGACCGCGAGCCCGGCCGCCGCCCGCGGAGCGACGGCCGGACGGGGGCGGCGGGCCCGGGAGGGGCGTCTCGTAGGGTTCCCCCAGGCGCGACCGAACAGCGAACGATCAGGAGCGGACGATGACCGAGCAGGCGTTGATCAAGGGTGTGGGCGGCAAGGAGCCGCGGATCGATCCCACCGCTTTCACGGCCCCGACCTCCGTGGTGCTCGGCGACGTCACCCTCGGCGCCCGCGCCGGCATCTGGTACCACGCCGTGCTGCGCGCGGACTGCGGGCCGATCGAGATCGGCGAGGACTCCAACGTCCAGGACAACTGCACCGTGCACGTCGACCCCGGCTTCCCGGTCACGATCGGCGCCCGGGTCACCGTCGGCCACAACGCCACGGTCCACGGCTGCACCGTCGAGGACGACGTCCTGGTGGGCATGGGAGCCACGATCCTCAACGGCGCCCGCATCGGCGCCGGCTCCCTCGTCGCCGCACAGGCGCTCGTCCCGCAGGGGATGCAGGTCCCGCCCGGCTCGCTCGTGGCGGGCGTCCCGGCGAAGGTCCGGCGCGAACTGACGGAGGAGGAGCGGCAGGGCATCCGTCTCAACGCGGAGATGTACCTGCACCTGGCGAAGGCCCACGCCGAGATCTACGCGGACCCGCAGGCGTGACGCGCGAGGGGCGCGGTGGCCCCACGGCACCGCGCCCCTCGTCACACTCTCCGTACGGTCCGGGGGCCGCCGGCCGTCTCGGGAACCGCCGTCGGCCGTCCGCCGGACCGCCGACGGCGGCCATCCGGCACCCGTGGCGATCAGCCCGGCGCCCCACGGCGGCCGGCCTGGCGCCCACGCGGCCCGTCCGGCATCTCCCGGCCGGTCAGTCCCCGACCGGCACGGTCACCTGGGCCGCCGGCGCCGGGGACGTCTCCGCCGTCGCCCGCTCCGCCTCCGCCTGGGCCGCCGCCTTCTTCGCGCGGTTCTTCAGGACGAGCATCGAGGTGAGGCCGACCAGCACGGCGAAGACCAGGCCCAGCCACGAGAATCGCTTCAGCCACGCCTCGGCGACCACGCCCACCGAGTAGACGACCGCCGTGGTCCCGCCGGCCCAGAGGATGCCGCCGAAGACGTTGGCGATGAGGAACTTCCAGTACGGCATGCGCAGCACGCCCGCCAGCGGTCCGGCGAAGATCCGCAGCAGGGCGACGAAGCGGCCGAAGAAGACCGCCCACATGCCCCACTTCTCGAAGGATCGCTCCGCCACGGCGATGTTGCCCTCGCTGAAGTGCTTGGGGAACTTCTTCCCCAGCCAGGCGAGCAGCGGCCGGCCGCCCCTGCGCCCGATGGCGTAGCCGATCGAGTCGCCGATGATCGCGCCGGCCGTGGCGCAGGCGCCGAGGACGTACGGGTTGATGTCGCCGTGCTGCGAGGCGAGCAGGGCCGAGCTGACGAGGACGATCTCGCCGGGCAGGGGGATGCCCAGGCTCTCCAGCCCGATCACCCCGCCCACCAACGCGTAGATGGCGACCGCGGGGATCGTCTCCAGCCATTCCTGGACGTGCAAGGCGAGTTCCTCCCGTGTGGACCGTGGACGCCGGGCCCGCCTGTCGGCCCTGGGTCACGGCGTGCGCGGCGTGCGCGGCGTCGCGCACGCCGGGGAAGCCTACCTGGTCACGGGGAAGGGACCCTGACTTCGGTACGGAGCCTGAGGGCGCGGGACGAGGAGCCCACGCGGACCGTACGGCGCCCGGTGCCGAGGACCCAGTCGTGCCGTGCCACGTCCCAGGAGGACAGGGTGCGCGCGGTGACGGGCACGGTCACCTTGCGTCGTTCGCCGGCCGCGAGCTCCAGCCGGAGATAGCCGGCGAGGCACTGGCGGGGCTGGTCGATGCCGAGGGCGGCGAGGTCGGGCGACGGGCCCAGATAGACCTGGGCGACCTCCGTGCCGGCCCGTCGGCCCGTGTTGCGGACGGTGAAGGTGACCGAGAGCCCCCCGCCCCCGCCGGACGCGGCCGGTGGGACGGGTGCCACGACCAGACGCTGGTAGGTGAAGGTGGTGTACGACAGACCGTGCCCGAACGGGAACAGAGGCTCCACTTCTTCGGCGTCGTACCAGCGGTGCCCGACGTGCACGCCCTCGGAGTACTCCGCGACGCCGTCCTGCCCGGGATAGCGGCGCGGGTCGCCCGCCGTGGGGTGGCGGTCCTCGGCGGCGGGGAAGGTCTGGGTCAGCCGGCCGCCGGGATCGGCGTCGCCGAACAGGACGGCGGCCGTGGCGGCCGCGCCCTCCTGGCCGGGGTAGTACATCTGCAGGACGGCGGCCGTCCGGTCCAGCCACGGCATGGTGATCGCGGACGAGGTGTTGAGGACGACGGCCGTACGGGGGTGGGCGCCGGTCACCGCCTCGACGAGGGCCTGCTGCCGGCCGGGCAGGGCGAGGCTCGTACGGTCCCGGCCCTCGGTGGCCTCCTCGTACGCGAAGAGCACCACGCTCTCGGCGGCCGAGGCGACCCGGACGGCCTCCGCCACGTCGGCCGCGCGGCCGGTCTCGGTCTTGGCGCGGAGCCGGAAGACCTGCCCCCGCGCACCGCCCTGGGCGGTGACCTTCAGACGGTGGGGTCCGGCGGTGAGGGCTCGGGCGGTCCGCCGGACGGTCAGGCCGTCGGGGGCGCGGCCCGCGATCCCGCCGGCGTGGACCTGGCCGGGGGCCGGGGCTGCGGGGAAGAGCTCGATCCCGTCGAGGGTGACGGTGGGACGCGTCCCGTCGTGGTGGACGAGGAAGGTCCAGTCCTCAGGGGTGGTGACCGTGAGGGTGCCTTCGTAGGTCCAGGTCTCACCGGGGCCGACGGCGACGTGCTCCAGGTCGGTCGCGGGTGAGAGAGCCGGCAGGGCCGTGCCGTAGACGTCCTCGCCGATGGCGTAGGCGACGGTGGCCCCCTCGCCCGCCCGGGCCGTGATCGCGTCGAGAGGGCTGGTCGCCGCGTCGGGGACGACGTGGGCGCTCCCGCCCCCGCTGACGAACGGGACGGCGCCGGTCGGCCCGATGACGGCGATCGAGCGGGCGGCGGTTCCGGTCAGCGGCAGGGCGCCGTACTCGTTGCGCAGGAGGGTCGCCCCGGCGGTGGCGACCCGCAGCGCGAACGCCGCCCCGGCGGGGGCGTTCCGCGCGGGGCGCGTCCCCTCGACCCCTTCGGCCCGCCCGGGCCTCCCGGTCGGTCCCGCAGTCCCGCCCGTCCCCGAAGCCGCGCTCGTCGCGTCGAGCAGTCCGTACCGTTCCCGCACGGTGAGCAGGCGGCGCACCGCCCGGTCCACGTCCTCCTCGGCGACCCGGCCGTCGCGCACGGCGGTGCGCAGGGGCGCGCCGAAGTACCGCCCGCCGGGCATCTCCATGTCGAGGCCGGCGGTGAGGGCGGCGGCGGTGGAGTGGACCGCGCCCCAGTCGCTCATCACCCAGCCGTCGAAGCCCCAGCGATCGCGCAGGATGTCGGTCAGCAGCGTCCGGCTCTCGGTGGCGTGGAGGCCGTCGACCTTGTTGTACGCGGCCATCACCGCACCGGCCCCGGCGGCGACGGCGGCCTCGAAGGGGCGCAGTTCCGTCTCGTGGAGGGCCTGCTCCCCGGCCCGGACGTCGACGGTCATCCGGTCCTTCTCCTGGTTGTTGAGGGCGAGGTGCTTGACCGTGGCGACCAGGCCCTCGGCCTGGATGCCCCGGACCTGCTCGGCGGCGAGGTCGGCGGTGAGGAGGGGATCTTCGGAGAAGGTCTCGAAGTTCCGCCCCGCGTAAGGGGTGCGGATGAGGTTGACCATCGGGGAGAGCATCACGTCCTGGCCGAGGGCGCGGCCCTCGCGGCCGAGGACCTGGCCGTAGGCGCGGGCGAGCGCGGGATCGAAGGCGGCGGCGAGCATGACGGGGGCGGGCAGCGCGGTGGCGGTGCGCTGGACGCGGACGCCCGCGGGACCGTCGGCGAGCCGCAGTTCGGGGATGCCGAGCCGGGGGACGCCGGGCACGTATCCGGCCTGGCCGAGGCGCTGGGGGTCCGTCGCGCCGTGGAGCAGGGAGATCTTCTCGTCGAGGGTGAGCCGGGCGAGGAGGTCCGCGACGCGGTCGGTGACCGGTTCGGTTGCCGGAGCGGCCGCCGGGTCGTCGCCGGGGGCGCGGCGGGCGGGGGCGGCGGCCGCGGCCGTCGTCCCGGTGACGGCCGCCAGCGCGGCGGCGCCGCCGAGGAGGAGCAGCAGTCCGCGCCGCGGCAGGCCCCGCTCCGCCGTGCGCCGCTCACCGGCCGGGCCGCGTCCGTCCGCCGCCCCGGGCACGTCACATGGCGGGGCGGTCCGGCCCGCGGCGGCCTCCGTGCCCGTGTCGTCGGCATCCGCGGTGTCCGCGCCCTCGGCCCGGGAGGGTTCCGCGACGGGATCGGGGGCGCCGACCGGTCCCTCCGGGGCGCGGGAGACGGTCCGGGCGGGGTCGGCCGGGGCGCCGCTCGGCGGGGGCGGCGGCCACGGCAGGGGCAGGCGCGGAAGGGGGCTCGGAAGGGGACGCGAACGGGGCGGGACGTCGGACAAGGTGGCTTCTCCTCGGCGCGGGCGCGGATGCCGTGTGGCTCTTCTGCGCACTATGCGTGACGGCCCGTCGGATTCCGGGGCGGTGCCCCGGGACACGGCCGCCCCCGCACCCGAAGAGGTGCGGGGGCGGCCGTGACGACGCGAACGAGAGCCCGGCGCCACCGGGTCCGGCGGCGGGGACCCGGGGCGCCCCCGGGTCAGGAGTTCGGGCGCAGGGTCCAGACGACGGTCATCTCGCCCGTCACGGCACCGTCCTCGCGGGTGATCGCGATGTGGACCGGGAACTCGGGGCGCTCGCCGGCGTCGAGTTCGGCCACGACCTCGGCGGCCGGGCGGCCCAGGGTCGCCGTGGCGGTCACGACGCCCATGGCGAGCTTCTTGTAGCCGATCTCCGCCTTGACGGCGAGCGGGACCGCACGGCTCAGCTGGGCTCCGAACGCGGCGAGGACGATGGCCCCGCTGGCGGACTCGGCCAGCGTGAACATGGCTCCGGCGTGCGGGCCGCCGACGTGGTTGTGGTAGGCGGCCTGGTCCGGCATGCGGACGACGGCACGCTCGGAAGTGGTCTCCAGGAACTCGAGGTTGAGGGTCCTGGCCATGGGAACCGTGGCGGCGAGCATCTCGCCGACGGACATCTGGTCTGCGCTCATGCGGCGATGTTACCCACGAGTAGTAGCGATGGCCATCCCCGCACGCGCAGGCCTGGGCGGGGGCGGGCGTAGCCGCGTCCCCGCCGCACCTCTATGGTTACTGGCCATGTGGCCAGGACAGCAGCCGCCCGGGGGCGAGCAGAACCCGCAGGACCAGAACCAGAACCCGTACCAGCAGCCGGGTTACCCGCAGCAGCCGAACCCGTACCAGCAGCCGCCCACGGGGCAGCCCGGGTATCCGCAGCAGCCGCCCGCGGGGCAGCCGGGGTATCCGCAGCAGCCGCCGCAGGGCTATCCCCAGCAGGCGGGCCGGCCCGGCTACCCGCAGCCGAACCCGTACCAGCAGACGACGCAGTACGGCATGCCGGGCCCCGCCCAGCCGGGCGGCCCCGACGGCGGCAAGAAGAAGCAGACGACACTCATCGCCGTCGTCGCCGCGACCGCCGTGGTGATCGCCGCGGGAGTCACCGGATTCCTCGTCCTCGGCGACGACGAGAAGACCACCGCCGGAGGCGACCCCAAGCCGTCCGCGCCGGCCTCCCAGACCGCGTCTCCGTCCTCCCCCGCGATCGACAACCCGCGCGACGACGCCGAGCTCCAGCCGACGATCCCCGGCTGGAAGGTCGTCCACAACCCCAAGTACGGCACGCTGTTCGACGTACCGCCCGAGTGGGAGCTGCTGAAGCCGGGGTCGGTCACGTTCTTCGAGGACGAGAAGAAGAACGACGGCAGCCCCGTCGTCACGATGTCGGCGCCCGCCCGCTACAAGAGCAAGTGGTGCGCGTTCGACACCGACAAGAACGGCACCGAGGAGACCTGGGGCCTGAGCAGCGTCGGCACCAAGGGCGGCCAGGGCGCCAAGAACACCGACGAGGCGGCCTTCAACGAGGCGGGCAACTGGGTGTGGGCGGGCTACGCCCAGCACATGCCCAAGGGCACCATCAAGATCGCCAAGGCCGTGCCGTACACGACGAAGTCCGGACTCACGGGCAGCATGTCGACGGCCACCGCTCCCGGCATCAAGAAGCGGAACAAGTGCGAGTCGGACGGCAAGTCCATCGCGTTCTCCTTCAAGAACTCCCAGGGCGACTTCTCGTCGTGGGTGCTCTACGCCGCGGACAACGTCAAGGACGAGCTGTCGGACGCCGTGATCCAGCAGATCCTCTCCACCGTGCGCCTGGCACCCACGTCCTCCTGACCCGCCACCGACGTCGTCCCGGGCGGCCGCCCGCGGGCGCGCGATATCGGTTTGGCAGGAGGGGGTGGCGCCAGGGATAGTCCGGGAGTGAGTACTCCCGCCGCCTCTCCGCCTCCCCCCACGCCGTCGCGCTCGCGCCGCCCCGAGTGGGCCGGGCGCAACTACCTGCTGCTGACCGCCGCCGCGATCATCACCAACCTCGGTACCCATGGTGCGCTGATCGCGGCGGCCTTCGCCGTCCTCCAGTCCGGTGGCGACGGCGGCGACGTGGGACTGGTGGCGGCGGCCCGCACCCTCCCGCTCGTGCTCTTCCTGCTCATCGGCGGCGCGGTGGCCGACCGCATACCCCGCCACCGCGTCATGGTCGCCGCCAACGCCCTCAACTGCGTCTCGCAGGCGGTGTTCGCCTTCCTCGTCCTGACGGGCGACCCCGAGCTGTGGCAGATGATGCTGCTCACCGCGCTCTGCGGCACGGGCCAGGCCTTCTTCAGCCCCGCCGCCGAGGGCATGCTGATGTCCAGCGTCAGCGGCGAACAGGTCAGCCGGGCGTTCGCCCTCTTCCGGATGGCCATGCACGGCGCCGGCATCGGCGGGGCCGCGCTGGGCGGCGCCATGATCGCCGCCATCGGCCCCGGGTGGGTCCTCGCCATCGACGCGGCGGCCTTCGCCGTCGCCGGTGCGCTGCGCGCCTTCCTCGACGTCGGTCACATCGCCGAACGGAAACCGGGCGGCGGTCTCCTCTCCGATCTGCGGGAGGGCTGGCAGGAGTTCGTCGGGCGCCCGTGGCTGTGGTCGATCGTGGCCCAGTTCTCGATCGTGGTGGCCCTGATCGGCGCCGCCGAGTCGGTCTACGGACCGCTGGTCGCCCGCGACCACCTGGGCGGGGCACGGCCCTGGGGACTCGCGCTCGCCGCGTTCGGGGTGGGCACACTCGTCGGCGCGCTGCTGATGATGCGGTGGAAGCCCCGGCGGATGCTGCTCGTCGGCACGCTGGGGGTCTTCCCGATCGCGCTGCCCTCGGCCGCGCTCGCGGTGCCGCTCGACGTGGTCGGGCTCTCCGCGGCCATGTTCGTCAGCGGTGTGGCCATCGAGGTGTTCGGTGTCGCCTGGATGACGACGCTCCACCAGGAGATCCCGGAGGACAAGCTGTCCCGGGTCTCGGCGTACGACTGGTTCGGCTCGACCGCCATGCTTCCGCTGTCGACGGCGCTCGCGGGTCCGGCGGAGAGCCTCTTCGGACGGAGCGAGGCCCTGTTGGGCTCGGCCACGCTGATCGTGGTCGTGACGGGCCTGGTGCTGCTCGTCCCGGACGTACGGAACCTGACGCGCCGTACGAAGCAGGTCACCGCCCCGGGTCACGGGCTCGACGGAGCCGTGGCTCCCGTGCCCGTCGCCGCACACGCACCCCAGCCCGCACACGCACCCCAGCCCGCGCCCTCACCGGCACCGGCGCCCGAGACCGCACCCGCTTCCGAGCCTCGGGCGTAGACGGCCACGGAGGCCCGGGGGGCGGAGCCGCGGCGTGGCCGCGCCCCTCATCCGATACCGAAGGCGCCGTCCGGCGGTACGGGAGAGGGCACCGCGTCCTCGTCGTGGACCGGGCGGGCGTCCCCGGTGAGGCGGACGAGTGAGGCACCGGCCTCCACCCGCGCCGGGAAGGCGTCCCCGGCCGCACGCCGTGCCAGGCGGGCCGTGTCGATCTCCGCTCCGGAGGCGACGAGCACGGCGTTGCCGAAACGGCGGCCCCGCAGCACGGCCGGTTCGGCGATCAGCGCCAGCTCGGGGAAGACGGCGGCGAACGTGGCGAGTTGCGACCGGAGGAAGGGGAAGGGCGCGCCGTCGGCGAGATTGGCGACGTAGACCCCGTCCGGCCGCAGCACCCTGCGGGCCGCTCGCGCGTACTCGGCCGAGGTCAGGTGGGCGGGGACCCGTGAGCCGCCGAAGACGTCGGCGATCAGCACGTCCGCCGACGCGGCCGGGGCGGTCTCCAGCCAGGCACGGGCGTCCGCACCGTGCACGGTGACGCCCGAGCCTTCCGGCAGCGGGAGGTGCTCGGCGACCAGGGCGAGCAGTCCCCGGTCGGCCTCGACCACGTCCTGGCGGGAGCCGGGACGGGTCGCGGCGACGTAGCGGGGCAGGGTGAGCGCTCCGCCGCCGAGGTGCAGGACGTCGAGCGGAGCGGCCTCGTCGGCGGCGGTGTCGAGGACATGGGCGAGCCGCCGGGCGTACTCGAACTCCAGGTGGGTCGGTTCGTCGAGGTCGACGTACGACTGGGGCGCGCCGTCGACGGTGAGCAGCCAGGCCCGGCGCCGGTCGATGTCGGGCATCAGC
This sequence comes from Streptomyces sp. NPDC053755, assembly GCF_040677675.1. Taxonomy (NCBI): domain Bacteria; kingdom Bacillati; phylum Actinomycetota; class Actinomycetes; order Kitasatosporales; family Streptomycetaceae; genus Streptomyces; species Streptomyces sp. NPDC053755. The sequence continues at coordinate 274,587 of NZ_JBFASK010000005.1, forward strand.
CGTGCGGTGCCCTGGTCGACGTCACGGATGACGGGGATCTGCTCGTCGGCGCTCTCGTTCACGCCCTCATTGTGCCCACAGCGCGGCCACGGCCGGTGCGTGGGCGGCGGCCTGCGCCCGTCCCGCCCGGGCGGCGTGCTCCCGGCGGGCGGGGTCGAGCCCGCCCCGGCCGATGGCCTGCCGGGAGGCGGCGTCCGGGGTGACGACCTCGACGCGCGCGCCGGCCGCGGCCAGGGCGGCGCCCTGCCGGGCGGGCGAGGCGATGGTCCCGTTCCCGGAGGCGTTGGGGGCGAGGACGACGACCCGGTCGTGACCGGCGGCGAGATGGGCGTTGGCGGTGGAGTGGACGCCCCCGTCGATCAGGCGGCGTCCCTCGACGATGGCCGGGGGCCAGAGCCCCGGGATCGCGCAGCTCGCCGTGACGGCGTCCACGAGGTCGACGCCGCTGTCAGGTCCGTACACGGTGAGTTCGCCGCTCAGCGCGTCGACCGCGGTGACGAGGAGCCGGCCGCCCTCGGGCCACCGCGCCACCGGGCCGAGGCGGCGGGCGACGGTCTCGCGCCGGGTGGCCGCGTCCACGGTGGCGGCGGCGAGGGCCAGTCGGCCGAGCTTCCGGCCGTACGCCTCGGGGGTACGGGAGGTCAGCATGGCGAGCGCGTAGCGCAGGATCGTTCCGGCGCCGAGACGGGCGGCCGGCTCGCCGGGAGCACCGTCGAGGCGGCCCTCGTAGAGCTCGGCAGGGGTGAACGCCCCGGAGCCGAGCAGGGCTCCGACGACGGACCCCGCCGAGCTGCCGACTATCAGATCGGCCGTGGACAGGTCGACCCCGGCCTCGGCGAGACCGTACAGAACGCCTGTCTCCCAGCCCGCGCCCGTGAGTCCGCCCGCGCCCAGTACCAATGCTGTCTGCGTCATGATCCAAGTCTGGCGCAGCGATCGGGCCCGCCTCCCGCGGGGTAGGAAGGCGGGCGTCCCCGTCACCGACCGGGGGGATCCTCCCGAACCCGCCCCGGCCGAGCGGCGGTCGACCGGCCGGCGGGCGGGATTCGCCCGGCGGAAGGGACCGGGGCCGGATCCCGGCCGACGATCCATTTCCGGCGACAGGACCGGGGCGCGCCCCCGAGGAGCGATCCACCCGCCCCACGGGCCTCGTCGTCGGGGGCCGTGCCTCACGGCCCCCGACAGCGAGCCGAACGGCCCCGGTCGGCGGGCGGGTCAGGCCGGCGGACCGGTTCGGCGGGCGGGCGGGTCAGGCCGGCGGGGCCGGCGGGGCCGGCGGCCCGCCGGCCCCCGTCAGCCGACGGACGTGACCGTACCGGCGCCGACCGTGCGGCCGCCTTCGCGGACGGCGAAGCCCAGACCGGGCTCCAGCGGCACCGCGCGGCCCAGTTCGACGGTCATGGTGACCGTGTCGCCCGGGCGTGCGACCGCCGTCCCGCCGAGGTCGACCTCGCCGACCACGTCCGCCGTGCGGATGTAGAACTGCGGCCGGTAGCCGGTGGAGACCGGGGTGGCGCGGCCGCCTTCCCTGGCCGACAGGACGTACACCTGGGCGGCGAAGCGCCGGTTCGGCACGACGCTGCCCGGCGCCGCCACCACATGGCCGCGGCGGACCGCGTCCCGTGGGACGCCGCGCAGCAGCAGGGCCACGTTGTCCCCCGCCTCCGCGGACTCCATGGGCTTGCCGAAGGTCTCGACGCCGGTGACGACGGTCTCGGTGTCCGCGCCCAGGACCTCCACGCGGTCGCCGACGCGGACCGTGCCGCGCTCGACCGCGCCCGTGACCACGGTGCCGCGGCCGGTGATGGTGAGGACGTTCTCGACGGACATCAGGAACGGCGCCTCCACGTAGCGCACGGGCATGGGCACATAGGTGTCCACCGCGTCCAGCAGCGCCTCGATCGCCCCCGTCCACCGCGGGTCGCCCTCCAGGGCGCGGAGGCCGGAGACGCGCACGACGGGGACGGAGTCGCCGCCGTAGCCGTGGGCGGTCAGCAGCTCCCGCACCTCCAGCTCCACCAGGTCGGTCAGCTCGTCGTCCCCGGCGTCGGCCTTGTTGAGGGCCACGACGATGTGATCGACGCCGACCTGACGGGCCAGCAGGACGTGCTCCGCGGTCTGCGGCATGATCCCGTCGAGCGCCGAGACGACGAGGATCGCCCCGTCGAGCTGGGCCGCGCCGGTGACCATGTTCTTGACGTAGTCGGCATGGCCCGGCATGTCGACATGGGCGTAGTGACGGGTGTCGGTCTCGTACTCGACGTGCGCGATGTTGATGGTGATGCCGCGCTGAGCCTCCTCGGGCGCGCGGTCGATGCGGTCGAAGGAGACGTAGGCCGTGGGACTGTCGGTCCCGCGCTCGCTGAGCACCTTGGTGATGGCGGCGGTCAGGGTGGTCTTGCCGTGGTCGACGTGGCCCATGGTGCCGATGTTGAGGTGCGGCTTGGTGCGCACGTATGCCGTCTTGGACATGGTTTCGCTCATTCCTTGAGCTCGAAGCGTGAGGGGACCCCGGGGCCGGACCGACCCTCCCCCTGCGGGGTCCGCCGGACGATCCGGGGAGGGTCAGCCTCGGGCGCCGTCGAGCGCCGCGGCGGAGTGCGCGAAGAACGCGACGAACGCGAAGGGCGCGAAGAGCGCGAAGAGCGCGTCAGGAGCGAAGAAGGCGAGGGGAACGACGGCAGCCTTCGGCGCGGCCGCGACTGCGGGCCGTGCTGCGAGGAAGGCGTACCGGGACATGTCCACGATCATGGCCGGACGGGCGGTCGGCGTCGAACGATTTTCGCGTCGCCGGGGACCGACGTGACCGCCGAGGAGCCTGCTGTCAGAGGTTCTTGAGGGCTTCGCGTACGGAGAGGGGCGAGAGCCGTATCCGGTGCTCCTCGACGAAGGCGCGCACCTCGCCGGGGGCGCTCTTGGCGTACTCCCGCAGGGCCCAGCCGATCGCCTTGCGGATGAAGAAGTCGGTGTTCCAGGACCGGCGGATGCAGTAGGCGAAGAGGCGCCGGGCGTCGGTGGCGTCCCTGAACCGGAGTTGGTGCAGAAGGGCCGCCCGCGCGACCCACAGGTCGTCGTCGTCGATCCACTCGTCCATGCGGTCCGCGAGCGCCGGGTCGGCGGCCACGAGCCCGCCGACGACGTGGGCGGCGAGGGGGTCGACGGTGTCCCACCAGGAGACGGTCGTGACGAGCTGGCGGGCGACCGGCAGGAAGTCCGAGGAGCAGCTCTTGACGTACCGGCGCAGATAGTCGACGGCGAAATAGTGGTACTCGCGCTCGGCGAGGGCGAAGCAGCGCAGGGCGACGGCCGTGCAGTCCTGCTCGTCGGGGCGTGCGAGACCGTCCAGCACGGTGCGGGACAGGGCGCGCCGCTCGGGGGTGCGCAGACCGAGGAAGGGCGCGACCCCCTTCATGTACGCGATCTGCTCCTGCGCCCGGAAGGGGTTCGCGGCGGTGGGGTAGATCTCCGTCAGACGGGCCAGCACGGCGTCGGCGAGGGCGCTGTCGGGCACGGCGATGGTCATGCGTCTCACCCTACGGCGGATGACGGACATCACGGCGATCACAAGGGCTCGTCGGTTACGCTCCCCGGATGCTCGCCCCCGTCACCCGGCCGCCGGGCTCTCTCGCGCTTCGCTGTTCCCGGGCTCTCCTCTCCCCCTGGTCGCGTCTCTCCCTGCTCGCCGTGGTGCTCGTCAGCGCGGCGACGGCGGTGGTGCTGTACGAGCCGCAGCGGCTCCTCGCCGAGGGGTGGCCGCCGCAGGTGAGCGGCGCGGGGGCCGCGGTGCTGTTCGGCCTGGCGTACGGGCTGTGCACGGCGGCGTTCGTGCCGCGGCCGATCCTCAACCTGGCGGCGGGCGCGCTGTTCGGCGCCCAGGCCGGGCTGGCGGCTGCCGTCGCGGGGACGGTCCTCGGGGCGGGGATCTCCTTCACGCTCGGGCGGGTGCTCGGGCAGGGGGCCCTGCGACCGCTGGTACGGGGCCGCTGGCTGAAGGCGGCGGACGGACAGCTGAGCCGGCACGGATTCCGCTCGATGCTGGCGATCCGGCTCTTCCCCGGCGTGCCCTTCGCCGCCGCCAACTACTGCGCCGCGGTCTCCCGCATGGGGTACGCGCCCTTCCTGCTCGCCACCGGCATCGGATCGATCCCCAACACCGCGGCGTACGTGATCGCGGGCAGCCAGGCCGGCTCCCCGACCTCGCCCGCCTTCCTGTTCTCGATGGGGTTCATCGTCGTGTCCGGCCTCGCCGCGGCGCTCGTCGCCTGGCGCAAGCGCCACAGCCTGCGTGCGACGAGGGCGGCCCCCTCCCCCGGCCGCGAGGCCGAACGCCCGCTGGCGGCCGCGGGAGCGGACCGCGCTTAGGGCGTGTCGGAAGTCCCGCCCGCCCCGCGACGCCTGGCACGCCCCTAGGGCGTGTGTCGAAAGGAGCGCCGTCCGCCCGAAGGGCGGGCGGGACTTTCGAAGCACGCCCGAGCCGCGCTCACGGCCCGGCGGGGGTGTCCGGCGCCGGGCCGCTCGTCCGCCGGACTCTCAGAGGGCCTCGACGATCATCGCGTTGGCCAGGCCCCCCGCCTCGCACATCGCCTGGAGGCCGTAGCGCGCACCCCGGGCGCGCAGGGCGTGGACGAGTGTGGTGGTCAGGCGGGTGCCGCTGGCGCCGAGGGGGTGGCCGAGCGCGATCGCCCCGCCGTGCACGTTGATCCTGGCGGGGTCCGCGCCGGTCTCCTGCTGCCAGGCGAGCACCACGCTCGCGAACGCCTCGTTGATCTCGAAGAGGTCGATGTCGTCCAGGCCCAGACCCGTGCGCCGCAGCACCCTCTCCGTCGCCGGGATGACACCCGTCAGCATGAGCAGCGGGTCGGAGCCGGTCACGGCGAAGCCGTGCAGCCGTGCGAGCGGTCGCAGGCCGAGCCTTTCGGCGGTCTCCGCCGCCATGACGAGCACGGCCGAAGCCCCGTCGTTGACCGGGCTGCTGTTCCCCGCCGTCACGGACCAGTCGATCTGCGGGAAGCGCTCGGCGAAGACCTGGTCCCGGAAGGCGGGGCGCAAGCCGGCCAGGATCGCGGGCGTCGTCGCGGACCGGACCGACTCGTCACGGCGCAACTCGCCGTAGGGCGCGACCTCGGCGTCGAACAGCCCCGACTCCCAGGCGCGCGTGGCCCTGGCGTGCGAGGCGGCGGCGAACTCGTCCATGGCCTCCCGCCCGATGGACCACTTGGCGGCGATCAGTTCCGCGCTGATGCCCTGGGGGACCAGGCCCTCGGGATAGCGCGCGGCGACACCCGGCCCGAACGGATCCGCGCCGGGCGGCACGTTCGACCACAGCGGGACGCGGCTCATGGACTCGACCCCGCACGCGACGACGATGTCGTACGCCCCGGAGATCACGCCCTGCGCGGCGAAGTGCACGGCCTGCTGCGACGAACCGCACTGCCGGTCGACGGTGGTGGCGGGCACGGACTCGGGAAAGCCCGCCCCCAGCCAGGCGTACCGGGTGGTGTTCATGGCCTGCTCGCCGACCTGGTCGACGGTGCCGCCGATGACGTCGTCGACGAGCGCCGGATCGATGCCCGCGCGTTCGATCAGCGCGGTGAGGGTGTGGGAGAGCAAGGCGACGGGATGGACGTCGGCCAGGGCGCCACCTGCCTTCCCTCGGCCTATGGGCGTGCGGACCGCTTCGACGATGACGGCGTCGCGCATGATGACGGCTCCTCGTTCACCAGGTGAGTTGGAAAATCGAACCAACACGTGCCGGTAACATAGCCCAGTCGGTTGGGATCTCAAACCCACTGGGGCGCGTCTGCTCTAGGCTGGTCGCATGAAGGCCGCCCCCCGCCCCTGTTCGATCGCCGACGCCCTCTCGCTGGTCGGTGAGAAGTACTCCCTGCTCGTCCTGCGCGAGATCTCGCTCGGCGTGCGCCGCTTCGACCGGATCGCACGGAACACCGGTGCGCCGCGGGACATCCTGACCGCGCGTCTGAAGCGCCTGGTCGAGGCCGGAATCCTGGAGAAGGTGCCGTACAGCGAGCGGCCGCGGCGCTTCGAGTACCGGGCCACACCGGCCGGCGAGGAGCTCGGTCCCGTCCTGCTGACGCTGATGGCCTGGGGGGACCGGCACGTGAACAAGGAGGACCGGCCGGTGCTCCTCGAGCACGGCTGCGGCGAGATGCTCAGCCCGAGGATCGTGTGCGCCTGCTGCGGCGGCGAGGCGGACGCCACGAACCTGACCCCGCACGTGCGGGCGCCGGGCTGGACGGCGGCGGGGCCCGCCGAGAGCCCCACGGCCGCCACGAGCCCGGCGACGAGCGCCGAGGCGAGCCCCGAGGCGAGCGCCGCCCCGAGCCCGTCGGCGGGCTGAGCCCGATCCCTGGCCGGGCACCCGGAGACCTGAGAACCGGCCCGTCATCTGAGGACGGTACGCTGCGCAACGACCGGCGGTCGATCTCCGATCCGACCGCCGCGGCCCCGTGACGTCACGCGCGCGGGGCCTCAGCGTGATCCCTCTGACCGCACGAGCACATTCGGGACGGCCCTAGCCCCATGAGTTGGTTCGAATCATTCATCCTCGGACTCGTCCAGGGGCTGACGGAGTTCCTTCCCATCTCCTCCAGCGCGCACCTCCGGCTCACGGCGGCCTTCGCGGGGTGGCACGACCCGGGCGCGGCCTTCACGGCGATCACCCAGATCGGCACGGAGACCGCCGTCCTGATCTACTTCCGCAAGGACATCGCGCGCATCGTCTCGGCCTGGTTCCGCTCGCTGCGCGACAAGTCGATGCGCGGCGACCACGACGCCCAGATGGGCTGGCTGGTCATCGTCGGCTCGATCCCGATCGGCGTCCTCGGCGTCACGTTCAAGGACCAGATCGAGGGCCCCTTCCGCGATCTGCGGCTCATCGCCACGACCCTCATCGTCATGGGCATCGTCCTCGGCGTCGCGGACCGGCTCGCCGCCCGTGACGAGATCGGCGGACGTCACCGCGCGATCCGCGAGCGCAAGACGCTGAAGGACCTCGGTGTGCGGGACGGTCTGATCTACGGTCTCTGCCAGGCGATGGCGCTGATCCCGGGCGTCTCCCGGTCCGGCGCGACGATCTCCGGCGGTCTCCTCATGGGGTACACCCGCGAGGCCGCGGCACGCTACTCGTTCCTGCTCGCCATTCCCGCCGTACTCGCCTCGGGCGTCTTCGAGCTGAAGGACGCCGGCGAGGGCCACGTCTCCTGGGGCCCGACGATCTTCGCGACGGTCATCGCGTTCGTCGTCGGCTACGCCGTCATCGCGTGGTTCATGAAGTTCATCACGACCAAGAGCTTCATGCCGTTCGTGATCTACCGGATCCTGCTGGGCATTCTGCTGTTCATCCTCGTCGGCACCGACGTCCTGAGCCCCCACGCGGGCGAGTCCGCGGGCTGATCCCCGGCCTCTCCGGGCCCCTCCAGCCGGGCCGGGCCGCGTGCGGGTCCGTCCGGGCGGGAGCCGGGCTGCGCGCCGGGCTGGACGGGGCGCCGGACTCGGGGTTTTCCGGCGACTCTGCTCAGGTGCGCCCCACCCGAACGGACCTGACGATCCTCCCGCCCGTCACGGCGGTCGGCGAGGGTGTACGCGCGACGGTTCGAGGTACGTCGTTCACACCCCGTGCGCCCGGAACGCTCCCCGCCACCGGGCGATCTCCGGGGAGCCGTCGCACCCTGGAACCATGGCCTGGCACCCACCGATCGTCGTGCACCGCCCCTCCCCCGGCGGCGGCCGGCGCGTCACCGTACGCGGACAGATCGTCGGACTCGCGCACAACGACACCGACCTCGTCGAGTTCCTGCGCCGCGCGGGGCTCGAGGACGCGGACATGATCCTGGACGACCCCCACCTGGTCGAATGGCGGGACGGCCGCCCGCACCGCTGGGAAGCCGCGTAGGCGGAAGGCCGTCCCACCCGGGCCGGCCCGGCGGCAGGTCCCGGCGGACGCGTCGTCGGCGGGCTACCGGGCGTACGGCACGCGGGCGATCTCGCGGATGCCGCCCAGCGTCCCCCACTCGTTCCTGCCCAGCCGGGTCAGCGGCCGCATCCGGGTGATCTCGGGGTGGCCGTCGACCATCACGGCCTCGTCGACGGCCGCGTGCACCACCCGGCCGAAGACGACGGTCGAGTCGCCGATCCGCAGCGTGCTGTGCAGCTCGCACTCCAGGGCCACCGGAGCCTGGGCCACCCGCGGCGGCTTGACCCGCAGACTCGGCTCGCGCTCGATCCCGCACGCGTCGAACTCGCTCGTGCCGCGCGGGAAGTCGGTCGCCGTGGCGTTGATCCGCTCGAAGAGCGGTTCGGGGGCGAGGTTCACCACGAACGCGCCCGTCTCCTCGACGTTGCGCAGGGAGTCCTTGCGGCCCACCGAGGTGAACTGCACGACCGGCGGCGTCACCGACGAGATCGTGAAGAAGGAGTGCGGGGCGAGATTGTCGATCCCGTCCGCGGAGGTCGTGGAGACCCACGCGATCGGACGGGGGACGACGGTGGCGGTGAGCAGGCGGTAGAAGCTGTTCCGGTCGCTGAGGCCGGGATCGAAGTCGATGCGCATCCGGAAAGTATCGCCGGGATCCGGCCACGCCCCCTCGCACGGCCCTTGGCCCCGGGCTCCGCCTGCCCGACACTGAGCCGATGACACAGCGCGTGGATCTCGCGACCGTGATGGACCGGCTGGCCATCGACGACCTCGTCACCGGTTACGCGGTGGCGGTGGACGACTCCGACTGGGCGGGCTACCGGGCACTGTTCACCCCCGAGGGCCGCGCCGACTACCGGGGCTCCGGCGGCATCGAGGGCCCCGTCGCCGAGGTGGCCGACTGGCTCGCCGAGACGATGCGGCTCTTCCCGGTGCGCCAGCACCTGATCGTGAACCGGCGCGTCCGCATCCAGGACCTCGGCGGCTACCCCGGCGACAGCGCGGACGTGCGCGCGGACTACGTGAACCCCATGCGGTTCGAGTCCGGCGAGGACTTCGTCTGCGGCGGGCGCTACTCCTTCGGCCTGCGGCGCACGGACGCCGGCTGGCGGCTCCGTACCGTGGCCGTGGACGAGAAATGGCGCCGGTTGTAGCGGCCCACGCGCACACTGGAGTCGTCACCCGACGGCGCGGGACCTGGAGGCGCGGGATGCGGTTTCCGTTCGGCCGAAGCGACCGCGGACCCGGCCGCGCGCCGGAGCCCGACCGCGGCGCCGACCGTACGCCGGACCCCAGCGGCGACCGCGACGCGAGCCGTACGCCGGACCGTGATCACGGCGCCCGCCGTACGCCCGGCCCCGACCCCGACGCGAGCCGTACGCGGGACCCCGCCCGCGACCGCAAGGCGAGCCGTACGCGGGAACCCCGCACCTCCGTCGCCCCCGACGCCGGCCACGGCCCCGGCCGTACGCCCGACCCGGACCCCGCGTCCGGCCCCCTTCCCCCTTCCGGCCCCGGGGCCGGACCACGACCCCCGCGGTTCGCCGCCCGGCCGTCCGGCGCGGCCCGGGCGGCCCTCGCGGTGTTCTTCGGAGCCCTGCCCGCGCTCACGTTTCCCGCCCCCGCCTTGTGGTGGCCGGCCTACGTCGTGCTCGTCCCGTGGATGCTGCTGCTCCGTACGGCCCCGACCGCGCGCCGCGCCGCCCTGGAGGGCTGGCTGGGCGGCGTGGGCTTCATGCTGGCCGTGCACCACTGGCTGATGCCGAGCCTGCATGTCTTCCTTCTCCTCCTCGCCGCTCTGCTCGGCCTGCTGTGGGTGCCCTGGGGCTGGCTGGTGCGCGCGATGCTCGGGGACGGGCCGTCCGGGCCGCGCGCCGTCGCCGCCCTCCTCGCCCTCCCAGCGGGCTGGCTGCTCATCGAACTCGTACGGTCCTGGGAAGGGTTGGGCGGCCCCTGGGGACTGCTCGGCGCCAGTCAGTGGCAGGTGGCGCCCGCGCTGCGCCTCGCCTCGGTCGGCGGGGTCTGGCTGGTGAGCCTCCTGGTGGTCGCGGTCAACACGGTCGTGGTGCTCCTGATGTCGACGGCTGCCGGGCGCCGCACGGGCCTGGCGGGGCTGGTGGCGTGCGGCCTCACCCTGAGCCTGGTGTGGTGGAAGGCCCCGCCGCCCCAGGAGCACGGGACGGTCCGGGTCGCCGTCGTCCAGCCCGGCGTCTTCGACGGGCCCGGCGGCGCCGAGCGGCGGTTCGCCCGCGGAGAGGAGCTCACACGCGGCCTCGCCGGCCGGGGCCTCGACCTGGTCGTCTGGGGAGAGAGCAGCGTCGGCGCCGACCTGACCACCCGTCCGGACCTCGCCGCCCGGCTGACCGCCCTGTCCCGCACCGTGGACGCGCCGCTCCTGGTCAACGTCGACGCCCGCCGTGCGGACCGCCCGGGCATCTACAAGAGCAGTGTGCTGATCGGGGAGGGAGGGCCGACCGGCGACCGGTACGACAAGATGCGGCTGGTGCCGTTCGGCGAGTACATCCCGGCGCGGGCGGTGCTCGGCTGGGTGACGTCGGTGGGGAAGGCGGCGGGCGAGGACCGGCGGCGGGGCACCGCGCCGGTGGTGATGACGCTGCCGGCCCGGGACGGCCGCCCGGCGCTGCGGGTCGGTCCGCTGGTGTGCTTCGAGTCGGCGTTCCCCGACATGAGCCGCCTGCTGACCCGCGAGGGCGCCGGTCTGCTGATCACGCAGTCGGCGACCTCCACCTTCCAGGAGAGCTGGGCCCCCGCCCAGCACGCCTCGCTGGCCGCGCTGCGCGCCGCGGAGTCCGGCCGGCCGGTGGTCCACGCGACGCTGACCGGCATCAGCGCGGTGTACGGTCCCGACGGCCGGCGGATCGGCGAACCGCTGGGGACCGACCGCAGCGCCGCCGCCGTCTACGAGCTGCCGCTCTCGGGCACCGCGACCGGGTACGTCCGCCACGGCGACTGGCCGCTCTGGAGCGCCGTCGCCGTCCTCGCCGTGCTCTGCGCCGTCGAGGGCATGGACATGCTCAGGAGGCCTGCGCGAGGGACTCGCGCACCACGCGCTCGCACAGCTCGTGGGTCAGCAGGGCGTCCCGCGCGCTGAGCGGCGTGCCCGCCCGTACCGCGTCGAGGAAGGCGAGCACCACCTGCTCGATGCCGCGCTGGCGGGCCACCGGGAACCAGTCGCCCCGCCGCCGGATCGTCGGCTGGCCCTTGTAGTCCACGACGTCCGAGAGGTTGAGGACCTGGCGCTTGGTGTCCTGTCCCGAGACCTCCAGGATCTCCTCGGTGGAGCCGTTCATGCGGTTCATCATGCCGATGGCGGTGAAGCCGTCGCCGGAGAGCTGGAGCACGACGTGGTGCATCAGTCCGTCGCGGATGCGGGCCCGCACGTCCGTGTGCTCGACCTCTCCGGGCAGCAGGAAGCGCAGGGTGTCGACGACGTGGATGAAGTCGTCCAGGACGAGGGTGCGCGGGTCCTCGGGCAGCCCGATCCGGTTCTTCTGCATGAGGATCAGCTCGCGCGGGTGGTCGAGGCACTGCGCGTACGCCGGGGCGAGGCGGCGGTTGAAGCCGACGGCCAGGCCGACGCCGTTCTTCTCGGCCAGTTCCACGATCCGTTCGGACTCGGCGTACTCATAGGCCAGCGGCTTGTCGACATAGGTGGCCACCCCGGCTTCGAGGAGCCGGGTGGCGATCTCGGCGTGCGCGGCGGTCGAGGCGTGCACGAAGGCTGCGTCGAGGCCGGCCGAGAGCAGCGAGTCGAGGTCGGTGTGACGGCGGACGGACGGCACGTGGTAGGTCTCGCCGATCCGGTCCAGCGTCGCCGGCGTGCGGGTCTGGAGGTGGAGTTCGATCCCGGGAAGGGCGGCGAGGACCGGCAGGTAGGCCTTCCGCGCGATGTCGCCGAGTCCGATGCAGCCAACCTTCACGAGGTCTCCTTCGCCGTGCCGCGCATGCCGGTGTCCGTCCGCCGGTCGCTGTCTGCCGTTCGCGCCGGTCAGCTTACGCGGGGCCGGTGTGCGGGTGGAGGGGGGCCGTGGCGGGCGGCCGCCAGTCGGCGATGCCGTCGAAGCCGCGCAGGAGGAGTCCGGGGCCGAAGCGGGAGACGGTGGCGATGAGCGCGTCGCGCGCCGCGACGGCGGGGCGGGCGGAGAACCGGGTGAGCCGGCCGGTGAGCGCGGCCTTGCGGACGATCGCCGTGGTGCGCGGGAGCCGGTCCGCGGTGTACGCGGCGAGGGCCCGGCTCGGCGGCAGGCCGCGTCCCGCGTGGTGGGCGAGGACGATCGCGTCCTCGATCGCCTGGTTGCCGCCCTGGCCGAGCGTGGGCTGCATCGCGTGCGCGGCGTCGCCGAGGAGGGCCACCCGGCCGTGGTGGAAGGCGGGCAGCGGCCTCGGCATGTGGTGGACGTCGTGGCGCAGGACCCCGTCGGCGTCCGCGGCGGCGAGGATGTCCGGGACCGGGTGGTGCCAGTCGCCGAAGAGCCGCGCGAGTTCGGCCTTCTCACCGTCGGGCGCGTGGGCGCCGGCGGGTGCGGCGGCCATGGCGTACGCGTAGGTCCGGCCGTCCTTGAGCGGCTGGGTGCCCCAGAGGCGGCCGGCGCCCCAGGTCTCGTGCGGGGCGAAGGGGCGGGCGGGGGCGGGGACGACGACGCGCCAGGTGGTGAAGCCGGAGTAGGCGAGGCCGGTGTAGTGGGGGAACAGGGCGCGGCGCACGGCCGAGTGGATGCCGTCGGCGCCGAGGACCAGCTCGGCCTCGTGGTCGCCCGCGGCGGTGCGGACGACCGCGGGCCGGTGGTCGTCACCGGGGTCGGCGAGGGAGGCCGTGACGCCGGTGCGGACGACTCCGTCCGGGAGGGCGGCGGCGAGGAGGTCGACGAGGGTGGCGCGGTGGAGCAGGACGAGCGGTCCGCCGAAGCGTTCGGCCGCGGCCTGTGCGCTGGTGCGGGCGAGCCAGCGGCCGTCGGGGGCGCGCATGCCTCCGTCGCCCTGCCAGGCGGACAGTTCGCGGACGCGGTCGCCGAGTCCGATGACGTCGAGGGCGCGCTGGGCGTTGGGGGCGAGGCCGATACCGGCTCCGACCGGGGCGAGGGCGGCGGCGCGCTCCAGGACGGTGACGTTCCAGCCCCGCTGGTGGAGGGCGACGGCGGCGGTGAGACCGCCGATGCCGGCTCCCACGACGACGGCACGGTGCTGTTCCATGGCTTCTCCCTCGACAACTACACCTGTAGTGACCTCTCTACCGTACCCCAGCTGGACTACAGGTGTAGTAGAGAGGGCTGGATAGGTTGGTCGCATGACCGCACGCACCCCCGCAGCGCCTCCCCCGCCCCCCACCCCCTCCCGCGCCGAGCGGATCGGAGACGCCGCCCTCGACCTGCTCGTCGAGCGGGGGATGCGGGGCCTCACCCACCGCGCCGTGGACGAGAGGGCGGGGCTGCCCCAGGGATCGACGTCGAACCACGCCCGCACCCGCCAGGCACTGCTCGAAACGGCGGTACGGCGTCTGGTCGAGCGGGAGGCGGGGGTGCTGACGCCGGATGAGATGCCCTCCCCCTCAGGCGGCGCGGACGCCCTGCTCGACGCCCTCTCGCTGGCCCTGCACCGCTATCTCACCGACCACCGCGGCCTGCTCGTCTCCCGCTACGAACTCGCCCTGGAAGCGACGCGCCGCCCCGAACTGCGCAGTTTCTTCGACTCCGCCGGCGCCGCGTTCCACGGCCCGCTGATCGCGATGATGACGGACGCCGGCTCCCCGGCGCCCGAGCGGCACGCCCTCTCCCTGATCGCCTGGTGCGAGGGGCTGATGTTCTCCTGCGCCGCCGGTTCGTTCCACTCCTCCGTGCCCAGCCGCGCCGAACTGCGGACCGGCTTCGCGGAGTTGCTCCGCGGCATGCTCGGGGAGTGAACCGCGCGGGTGCGGGTGGCGCCTGACCCGCGCGTGGGCGACGATGCCGTGCATGACCTCTGTGGACAGCACCGAAAGCACCCGACGCACGGCCGGCACCGACGGTGCGGCGATCACGCCTGACACGACGGGCCCGGCGGACTCCACGAACCCTGACACCGGCGCATCCGGCGAACGCACCGCGCCGTCGACCCTCGCCGGCGAACGCGAGATGCTGGAGGGCTGGCTCGAGTTCCACCGCGAGACGCTCGCGATGAAGTGCGAAGGGCTGGAGGACGCCCAGCTGCGTACGGCCTCCGCGCCGCCCTCGGACCTGAACCTCATGGGTCTGGTCCGGCACATGGCCGAGGTGGAGCGCGGTTGGTTCCGCCGCGTGCTGGCCGGCGAGGACGTCGGACGGATCTACAGCACCGCGGAGGACCGCGACGGCGACATCCACGCCACGGCGGCGGACACCTGGCAGGAGGCGTACGCCACCTGGCAGGGCGAGATCGACCGGGCCCGCACCCTGGCGGCGGCCCACGGTCTCGACGACATCGGCACGGGCGAGCACCGCAGTGGCGAACGCTTCAACCTGCGCTGGATCTACACCCACATGATCGAGGAGTACGCCCGTCACAACGGCCATGCCGACCTGCTGCGGGAACGGATCGACGGAGCCACCGGGGACTGACCGCGCGGCCGTCCGAACCAGGCGGGTCACCGTGATCGCGACCGTCACCCGTGTGGGGCATTCCCGGCCGGTAGGGGCGCGAAGATCACCGTGCGGCCAGCAGAGTTGCGCGGGTGCATGGAACGAGAACGACAGCGAAGGTCCTGGTCGGGGTGGCGGTCGCCGTCCTCTCCGGCTGCGTCTCGGTGGTGACGCCGCCACCGGCCTCCGAACCGCCGCGGGATTCCGGGATGCCCGCCCAGGACGTGGCGCCGCAGACCGTCCAGGGGCCGCAGATCGTGGAGGGGCCGGCCCGCGAGGCCCTCGAAGCGGCGCTCCCCGCTCCCGGGCCGCCCGGTCCCCGGACCACCGACGCGGCCGCCGCGGGGCCGCGGAAGCGGCCCGGCGGCTCCTCCCGGGGTCAGGACGACGGCCGGCCCTCGTCCCCACCCCGCCAGAAGAGGGACAGGCAGGCCGCGGAGCCGCCAGCCCCGCCGGAGCCGCCCCGCTCCCGCGAGGAGGTCTGCGACCTCGGCGAGCGGTTCGGGGGCTGGCGACCGGGCAGCGACGAGGCCAGGGCGTGCCGGGGCACCTACCGGCCCTGACGTACGGCGGTCGCGGGTGTCGACGCGCCGCTCACATGGTGCGCAGCCGGACGGCCAGGCGGTCGATCGCGGCCCGGACCCCATTGCCGTACCCGTCGTCGTCGAGGGCTTCCGACGCGGCGCGTGCCCGCTCCAGATGGGCCCGCGCCGCGTCGGGCCGTCGCAGCTTCACGTAGTCGGCGGCCAGATTGAGATGGAGCGAGGGATACAGGGCCCGGAGCGCCGCCGCCGAGTCGTGCCGCGCCAGCCTCTCCTCGCCCAGCTCCTCGGCCGCCAGCAGGGCCCGCAGATCCCAGGCCAGCTCGGTGTCCGGGTCGTCCTGGGCGTCCGCCGTGTAATGGGCGAGCGTGCAGCGGTGCAGTGGGTCGCCGTCCGGGCCGATCCGCTGCCACAGCTCCACGAAGCGGTTGCGGGCCTCCTCGCGGTCGCCGCCGTGCAACAGCATCAGCGCCTGCCCGATCCTGGTCATGACGCCGTCGTCCGCCACCTGCTGCTGCTCCGTCACTGCGGCCTCCACGCGCTCTCGGTCCCCGAGCTCCGACGCTAGCCGCAGCCGCCGCCGATCCGGCACAGGCTCGGGCGGGCCCCCCGAGCCTGTCAGCCGGGCGGACTCAGCCCAGGTCCGGAATCCGCCAGTCGATCGGCTCGTGCCCCTGCGCGGCGATCGCCGCGTCTATCTGCGTGAAGGGCCGGGACCCGAAGAACTTCTTCGCCGACAGGGGCGAGGGGTGCGCGCCCTTCACCACGACGTGCCGCTCCTCGTCGATCAGGGGGAGCTTCTTCTGGGCGTAGTTGCCCCACAGGACGAAGACGGCCGGGTCCTTCCGCGAGGCCACCGCGCTGATCACCGCGTCCGTGAACTTCTCCCAGCCCTGGCCCTTGTGCGAGTTGGCCTCGCCGGCCCGGACGGTGAGGACCGCGTTGAGCAGCAGGACGCCCTGCTCTGCCCACGGCATCAGATAGCCGTTGTCCGGCACGGGGTGTCCGAGCTCCTCCTTCATCTCCTTGTAGATGTTGCGGAGGGAGGGCGGCGTCTTGACCCCGGGCCGCACGGAGAAGCAGAGGCCGTGGCCCTGCCCCTCGCCGTGGTACGGGTCCTGGCCGAGCACGAGGACCTTCACCTTGTCGTAGGGCGTCGCCGCCAGGGCGGCGAAGACCTCGTCACGCGGCGGATACACCGGCCCCTTGGCCCGCTCCTCCTCGACGAACTCGGTGAGCTGCTTGAAGTAGGGCTTCTGCAGCTCTTCGCCGAGGACGCCGCGCCAGGACTCGGGCAGCATGTCGGTGTCGGTCACGTCAACAACCTCCGGTAGGTCACGTTCTCTACGATCCCAGAACCTACCGGTGGCCACTGACAACGCCGTCCGCGCAGGCCGCCGCCCGGCTCGTGCTGGACTTCACCACCAG
>NZ_JBFASK010000006.1:0-61018 GCF_040677675.1 Streptomyces sp. NPDC053755
ACGCCGCGGGGCCCGCCCTTCGGGCGGACGGCGCCACTTTCGAAACACGCCCTAGAGCCCGTCGCTCGCCCCCCGGCGGGTGGGCGGGCGAGCCGACGGGGCGCACTCGGCGCCCCGGAGGCGGGCAGGGCCCAGCGGAACGGACGGAAGGCAGGGGACGCCAGGTGGCAGCCGGGTCGACGACCGCGGAGAAGAGCGGCGCGAGCAAGCCGAAGGGGCCGTCGCGGCGGCCGTCCCGCCCGGGCGGCCGGGATCGCGTGCCCGGTCGGGTGCCGCTCCCCGGCCCTCGCGGACTGATGATCGCACTGGCGGCGGTCGCGGTCGTGGCGGGCGTCGTCTGGGCCCTCTACGGCTCGTCCTGGCTGCGCGTGGAGCGGGTGGCGACCACCGGCACCGAGGTCCTGACCCCGCGTGAGGTGGAGGCGGTCGCAGCCGTACCCATCGGAGCCCCCCTGGTCTCCGTGGACACGGACGCGATCCGGGCGCGACTCCTGCGGGAATTGCCCCGTATCGACACCGTGGAGGTCGAGCGTTCCTGGCCGCATGGAATCGGTCTGAAAGTGACGGAACGGAAGCCGGTTCTGCTGGTGGAAAAGGGCGGAAAGTTCACTGAAGTGGACTCCACCGGAACCCGTTTCGCCACCGTCGACAAGGCCCCCGTCGGCGTACCCGAACTCGCCCTCGACGCCGCCTCCTCGCCGAGCCTGCGACGGTTCGACGCGGACCGCCTGCTGCTGGAGGCGGTAGGCGTGACGGGCGAACTCCCCGGGAAAATCGCGGCGGACACTCGTGTCGTCAGGGTCACCTCGTACGACTCCATCACTCTGGAGCTGTCCGGTGGCCGGACGGTCTTCTGGGGCAGCGGTGAGGACGGCGAGGTCAAGGCGCGGGTCCTCACCGCGCTCATGAAGGCGACGCCCAAAGCGGGGCACTTCGATGTAAGCGCCCCCACCGCCCCCGCCTCGTCCGGAAGTTGACGCGCATCACCGCTGGCCAGCACCCTGGTTGGCCAGCGCTACGGGTGATCACATAGGGTGAAAAGAAAAACGGGAGGTTCGGCGTGTTCGTTGAACGTGCGCCACTTGTCGACTTAGTGTCCTGTTCGGAAGAGTCCAGCGAACAGAGACACTGGTAACCCTAAAGTTCAAGGTTAGGGTTTGGGTCGGCGTTTCGGACCGTCCCATCGGCATCCGTCGACGCAGCGCGACTAACCCCGCGAAGCGGCGACACGTAACTCGAGGCGAGAGGCCTTCGACGTGGCAGCACCGCAGAACTACCTCGCAGTCATCAAGGTCATCGGTGTCGGCGGCGGTGGTGTCAATGCCATCAACCGAATGATCGAGGTCGGTCTCAAGGGCGTCGAGTTCATCGCGATCAACACGGACGCGCAAGCCCTGTTGATGAGCGACGCCGACGTCAAGCTCGACGTCGGTCGTGAACTCACCCGCGGCCTCGGGGCCGGGGCCAACCCGGCAGTCGGTCGCAAGGCGGCAGAGGACCACCGTGAGGAGATCGAGGAGGTCCTCAAGGGGGCCGACATGGTCTTCGTCACCGCCGGCGAAGGTGGCGGCACCGGCACCGGCGGCGCACCCGTCGTGGCCAACATCGCGCGCTCGCTCGGCGCCCTGACGATCGGTGTGGTCACCCGGCCGTTCACCTTCGAGGGTCGCCGCCGGGCCAACCAGGCGGAGGACGGCATCGCCGAGCTCCGCGAAGAGGTCGACACCCTCATCGTCATCCCGAACGACCGGCTGCTCTCGATCTCGGACCGCCAGGTCTCCGTGCTCGACGCCTTCAAGTCGGCCGACCAGGTGCTGCTGAGCGGTGTGCAGGGCATCACCGACCTCATCACCACCCCCGGTCTGATCAACCTCGACTTCGCCGACGTCAAGTCGGTCATGTCCGAGGCCGGGTCGGCCCTCATGGGCATCGGTTCCGCCCGCGGCGACGACCGCGCGGTGGCCGCCGCCGAGATGGCGATCTCCTCGCCGCTCCTCGAGGCGTCCATCGACGGTGCCCGCGGCGTGCTGCTCTCCATCTCCGGCGGCTCGGACCTCGGTCTCTTCGAGATCAACGAGGCCGCGCAGCTGGTGAGCGAGGCGGCCCACCCCGAGGCCAACATCATCTTCGGCGCCGTCATCGACGACGCCCTGGGCGACGAGGTACGGGTCACGGTCATCGCGGCCGGCTTCGACGGCGGTCAGCCGCCGGCCCGCCGGGACAACATCCTCAGCTCGTCCTCGGCCAAGCGCGAGGAGCCGGCCCCGGCGCCGCGCGCCACCGAGCGTCCGCTCGGCGGCCTGGGCACGGTCACTCCCCGGGACGAGCCGCCGGCTCCGGCCGAGCCCGCACCGGTGGTCAACGAGACCCCGCTCGCCCCGGTCTCCCCGCCGGCGGTCCCGCCGGCCCGCCCGTACCCGGACACGCAGGCCGAAGAGCTGGATGTCCCGGACTTCCTGAAGTGATAGACCGGCTCGAGCCCGTGAACGGCGCGCACTTCGCTTTCACCGACAGGTGGGGCGGGGTGAGCGCCGTTCCGTACGAGGAGCTCAACCTCGGCGGCGCGGTGGGGGACGACCCCGAGGCCGTGCGGACCAACCGGGCGCGTGCGGCCGGCGCCCTGGGGCTCGACCCCGGGCAGGTCGTCTGGATGAACCAGGTCCACGGCACCGACGTGGCGGTGGTCGACGGACCGTGGGGCGAAGGGCCCGCACCCGAGGTCGACGCCATCGTCACCACCCGGCGCGGCCTCGCCCTCGCGGTGCTCACGGCCGACTGCACTCCGGTGCTCCTGGCCGACCCGGTCGCCGGGGTGGCGGCCGCGGCCCACGCGGGACGGCCCGGAATGGTGGCGGGGGTCGTCCCGGCCGCCGTGAAGGCCATGATCGAACTCGGTGCCGACCCGGCCCGGATCGCCGCCCGTACCGGTCCCGCCGTCTGCGGGCGGTGCTACGAAGTGCCCGCCGGGATGCGGGACGAGGTCGCCGCGGTCGAGCCGGCCGCCCGGGCGCGGACCAGCTGGGGAACGCCGTCCGTCGACGTCACCGCCGGAGTCCACGCCCAGCTGGAGCGGCTCGGGGTCCGGGACCTGCGGGCGAGCGCGGTCTGCACCCGGGAGTCGGGCGACCACTACTCGTACCGCCGCGATCGCACCACGGGGCGACTCGCGGGATATGTCTGGTTGGACTGAGAGAGACATGACGGGCATGACGGGCCGCAAGGCCGAACTCGCGGAGAACCTCGCGCGGGTGGAGGAACGTATCGCCGCGGCCTGCGCGGCCGCCGGGCGCCGGCGGGAGGACGTGACCCTCATCGTGGTCACGAAGACCTACCCCGCGAGCGACGTGCGACACCTGTACGAACTCGGGGTCCGGCACGTCGCCGAGAACCGGGACCAGGACGCCGCCCCCAAGGCCGCCGCCTGCGTGGATCTGGACCTGAGCTGGCACTTCGTCGGTCAGTTGCAGACCAACAAGGTCCGCTCTGTGACGAGTTATGCCGATGTCGTGCAGTCCGTCGACCGGTTGAAGCTCGTCACCGCGCTCTCGGCGGCGGCGGAGAGGACCGGCCGGGAGCTGGGCTGCCTCGCCCAGGTCGCGCTCGACGCCGAGTCGGGCGAGCGGGGGGAGCGCGGCGGCGTGGCGCCCGACGGCGTAGAGGAGTTGGCCGCCGCCGTGGACGCCGCACCCGGACTCCGGCTCGACGGCCTGATGACCGTCGCGCCGCTCGCCGGACCGTACGCCGGGCGGCGACGTGCCGCGTTCGACCGGCTGATGGATTTGTCGACTGCCCTGCGCGCGACCCGTCCGGCTGCGAACATGGTGTCCGCGGGGATGAGTGCGGACCTCGAAGAGGCCGTGGCGGCCGGAGCGACACATGTACGCATCGGTACGGCGGTACTGGGTGTCCGCCCCAGGCTCGGGTAACGTCGCCAAGCAAGTCGGACCACAGCAGAAAATATGGTCATTCCCGCCGATGGCGGGCAGGCCGCGTGGATCGCGGGCACTTGGTGACGAGGCCGATCCACCACAGAGCGGAGGACTCAGAGAATGGCCGGCGCGATGCGCAAGATGGCGGTCTACCTCGGCCTCGTGGAGGACGATGGGTACGACGGCCGGGGATTCGACCCCGACGACGACTTCGAACCCGAGCTGGAGCCCGAGCCCGAGCGGGAGCGGCGCCACCACCAGCCCCCGCGCCAGGTGGAGCGGGAGGAACCGGTACGAGTGGTGCAGCAGGCCGCGCCGCGCGAGCCGGTCGCACACGCCGTCCCGCTTTCCGCCGAAAGCGGACGTCCGGCGCGTATCGCCCCCGTGGCATCCATCACACCCGAACGCCCGAGCCTGGAGAAGAACGCACCGGTGATCATGCCCAAGGTCGTGTCCGAGCGGGAGCCCTACCGCATCACCACGCTGCACCCGCGGACCTACAACGAGGCCCGTACCATCGGGGAACACTTCCGCGAGGGCACCCCCGTGATCATGAACCTCACCGAGATGGACGACACGGACGCGAAGCGACTTGTCGACTTTGCCGCCGGACTCGTCTTCGGGCTCCATGGCAGCATTGAGCGCGTGACGCAGAAGGTGTTCCTGTTGTCGCCTGCTAACGTCGATGTCACGGCGGAGGACAAGGCCCGCATCGCAGAGGGCGGATTCTTCAACCAGAGCTGAGAACCACGGGACCGGAACGGCCCGGCCGGAAGGCCGGTCAAGCGAGAGCACGAGCCAGGGGAGAGGGAAGCGCGGGATGGGCGTCGCACTACAAGTGGTCTACATCGCTCTGATGTGCTTCCTCATCGTGCTGATCTTCCGACTGGTCATGGACTACGTCTTCCAGTTCGCACGCGCATGGGAACCCGGTAAGGCGATGGTGGTCGTTCTCGAGGCCACCTACACTGTCACCGATCCACCGCTCAAGCTTCTGCGGCGGTTCATTCCGCCGCTGCGTCTCGGGGGCGTGGCACTCGACCTGTCCTTCTTCGTTCTGATGATCATCGTCTATATCCTGATCTCCGTCGTGAGCAGCTTCGCGAGGTGAATGTGGACGATACGGTCTTGCCGACTGCCGACGACTACGTAGAGGTGAAGAAGAGATGCCGCTGACCCCCGAGGACGTGCGGAACAAGCAGTTCACGACCGTCCGCCTTCGAGAAGGCTATGACGAGGACGAGGTCGATGCCTTCCTCGACGAGGTCGAAGCCGAACTGACCCGCCTGCTCCGCGAGAACGAGGACCTGCGCGCGAAGCTGGCCGCCGCCACGCGTGCCGCCGCGCAGAACCAGCAGCAGCAGGGCATGCGCAAGCCGCCGGAGCAGCAGGATCGTCCCGTCGGTCCCGGCGCCCCGGTGCCCGCCGCCATATCCGGACCGCCGGTTCAGCAGCAGCCCCCGCAGATGGGTCCGCCGCAGCTGCCGTCCGGTGCGCCGCAGCTCCCGGCCGGCCCCGGTGGCCACGGCCAGATGCAGGGCGGCCCCATGGGCGGCCCGGGTCAGATGCAGGGCGGCCCCATGCAGGGCGGCCCGATGCAGGGTGGCCAGATGCAGGGCGGCCCCATGCAGGGTGGCCCGATGGGTCAGCCGATGGGCGGCCCCATGGGGCACCCCCAGCAGCAGATGCAGCAGCCGATGCAGCAGCAGGGCCCCGGCGGCGACAGCGCCGCGCGTGTGCTCTCGCTGGCCCAGCAGACGGCCGACCAGGCGATCGCGGAGGCCCGTTCCGAGGCCAACAAGATCGTCGGCGAGGCGCGCTCGCGCGCCGAGGGCCTGGAGCGGGACGCCCGTGCCAAGGCCGACGCCCTGGAGCGGGACGCGCAGGAGAAGCACCGCGTCGCGATGGGCTCCCTGGAGTCCGCCCGCGCCACGCTGGAGCGCAAGGTCGAGGACCTGCGCGGCTTCGAGCGCGAGTACCGCACCCGTCTGAAGTCCTACCTCGAGTCGCAGCTGCGTCAGCTGGAGACCCAGGCCGACGACTCGCTGGCTCCGCCGCGGACGCCGGCGACCGCCTCCCTGCCGCCGTCGCCCTCGATGGCCTCGGCCGGCGCGAGCGCCCCGTCGTACGGCGGGAACGGCACCATGGGCGGTGGACCGTCGATGGGCGGTGGACCCTCCTACGGTGGCCAGCAGCAGATGTCCCCGGCGATGACCCAGCCGATGGCACCGGTCCGGCCGCAGGCGCCGCAGCCGATGCAGCAGGCGCCGGCGCCGATGCGCGGCTTCCTGATCGACGAGGACGACAACTGACGGCGGGCGTTCGCGCGATGAGCGCGTAGCCGTCGGCAGGCTGAGGGCCGGGCCCCTGGGAAACCAGGGGCCCGGCCCTTTTGCCGTGGCCGGACGCGGGACTGCCCGCCCGGAGGCGCCGTACCGCCCCCCCCCGCGCCCCCGAGGGCCGAGAAAGCCGGGAGCGCCGCCGCGGGCCGGTGCGGGGCGCCGGGGCCGGGCGGGGCGCGAAGGGTCCTTGTCGGGGAGGTCCGGGGCCGGGCGGGGCCGGAGCCTCGGCTAGCCCCGCCTCGTATGCGCCGGGGAGGTCCGGGGGCACGCCGGGCCGGTGCCGGGAGGGCCGGGGGAGGCCGGAGCCTTCGCGGTCCTGTGCCTGGCGGACAGCCGCGGGCGTCCGGGGCCGGGGGAGGGCGGGCGGAGTGTGGGCCCACAGGGCAAGGGGGCCCCTGGAGGGCTGCCGGCCCCGCGACGGGCCGGGCCCCGCCGGGGGGCCGGGTCGGGCGGGGCCGCGGGACGCGAGAGGGCCCGGCACCACGGGTGCCGGGCCCTCTCGGACGGGGTTACGCCTTGCGGAGGCGGAACGTCAGGGCGAGGCCCTCGTCCGTGAACGGGGAGCCGAAGGAGTCGTCGGCGGGCGCCGTGGCGAAGTCCGTGGCCAGCACCTCGTCCGCGATCAGCTCCGTGTGCGCCGTCAGGGCCTCGGTCGTCTCGGGGGACTCCGAGGTCCAGCGCAGGGCGATCCGGTCCGCCACGTCCAGGCCGCTGTTCTTGCGGGCCTCCTGGATCAGGCGGATCGCGTCACGGGCCAGGCCCGCCCGGCGCAGCTCCGGAGTGATCTCCAGGTCCAGCGCGACCGTGGCGCCCGCGTCCGAGGCGACCGACCAGCCCTCCCGGGGCGTCTCCGTGATGACGACCTCCTCCGGGGAGAGCGTCACGTCCTCGCCGTTCACCGACAGGACCGCCTCGCCGGAGCGCAGCGCGAGCGACAGCGCCGCCGCGTCCGCCGCCGCGACCGCCTTCGCCACGTCCTGGACGCCCTTGCCGAAGCGCTTGCCGAGCGCCCGGAAGTTCGCCTTCGCCGTCGTGTCGACCAGCGAGCCGCCGACCTCGGACAGCGCCGCCAGCGAGGAGACGTTCAGCTCCTCCGTGATCTGCGCCCGGAGCTCCGGCGAGAGGGCGGAGAAGCCCGTCGCGGCCACCAGCGCCCGGGAGAGCGGCTGGCGCGTCTTCACGCCCGACTCCGCCCGCGTCGCGCGGCCCAGCTCCACCAGACGGCGGACCAGGAGCATCTGCTGCGACAGCTCCGGGTCGATGGCCGAGGTGTCGGCCTCCGGCCACGTCGCGAGGTGGACCGACTCCGGGGCGTCCGGCGTCACGGGGACGACGAGGTCCTGCCAGACCCGCTCGGTGATGAACGGGGTCAGCGGGGCCATCAGCCGGGTGACGGTCTCCACGACGTCGTGGAGCGTGCGCAGCGCAGCCTTGTCGCCCTGCCAGAACCGGCGGCGCGAACGACGCACGTACCAGTTCGACAGGTCGTCCACGAACGCCGAGACGAGCTTGCCGGCGCGCTGGGTGTCGTACGCCTCCATGGCCTGCGTCACCTGGTCCACGAGCGCGTTGAGCTCGCTCAGCAGCCAGCGGTCCAGGACCGTGCGGTCGGCCGGCGCCGGGTCGGCGGCCGACGGCGACCAGCTCGACGTACGGGCGTACAGCGCCTGGAAGGCGACCGTGTTCCAGTAGGTCAGGAGGGTCTTGCGGACGACCTCCTGGATCGTGCCGTGGCCGACCCGGCGGGCCGCCCACGGCGAACCGCCGGCCGCCATGAACCAGCGGACCGCGTCCGCGCCGTGCTGGTCCATCAGGGGGATCGGCTGCAGGATGTTGCCCAGGTGCTTGGACATCTTCCGGCCGTCCTCGGCGAGGATGTGGCCGAGGCAGACCACGTTCTCGTACGAGGACTTGTCGAAGACGAGCGTGCCGACCGCCATCAGCGTGTAGAACCAGCCACGCGTCTGGTCGATGGCCTCGGAGATGAACTGCGCCGGATAGCGGCTCTCGAACAGTTCCTTGTTCTTGTACGGGTAGCCCCACTGGGCGAACGGCATCGAGCCGGAGTCGTACCAGGCGTCGATGACCTCCGGCACGCGCGTGGCGGTCTTCGCGCAGCCTTCCGCCGTGCAGGTGAAGGTGACGTCGTCGATGTACGGGCGGTGCGGGTCGAGCTCGGACTGGTCGGTGCCCGTCAGCTCGGTCAGCTCGGCACGCGAGCCCACGCACGTGAGGTGGTCGTCCTCGCAACGCCACAGCGGCAGCGGCGTGCCCCAGTAGCGGCTCCGGGAGAGCGCCCAGTCGATGTTGTTGTTCAGCCAGTCGCCGAACCGGCCGTGCTTGACCGACTCGGGGAACCAGTTCGTGTTCTCGTTCTCCTGGAGGAGACGGTCCTTGACGGCGGTCGTACGGATGTACCAGGACGGCTGCGCGTAGTAGAGCAGCGCCGTGTGGCAGCGCCAGCAGTGCGGGTAGCTGTGCTCGTACGGGACGTGCCGGAAGAGCAGGCCGCGCGCCTCCAGGTCGGCGGTGAGCGCCTCGTCGGCCTTCTTGAAGAAGACGCCGCCGACCAGCGGCACGTCCTCCTCGAAGGTGCCGTCGGGGCGGACCGGGTTCACGACCGGCAGGCCGTAGGCGCGGCAGACCTTGAGGTCGTCCTCACCGAAGGCGGGGGACTGGTGGACCAGACCCGTGCCGTCCTCGGTCGTGACGTACTCGGCGTTGACGACGTAGTGCGCCTCCGCGGGGAACTCCACGAGCTCGAAGGGGCGCCGGTAGGTCCAGCGCTCCATCTCGGCGCCGGTGAAGGACTCGCCCGTGGTCACCCAGCCCTCGCCGAGCGCCTTCTCCAGCAGCGGCTGGGCGACGACCAGCTTCTCCTCGCCGTTCGACGCGACGACGTAGCCGACCTCCGGGTGGGCGGCGACCGCCGTGTTGGAGACCAGGGTCCAGGGGGTCGTCGTCCACACCAGGAGCGCCGCCTCGCCGGCGAGCGGGCCGGAGGTCAGCGGGAAGCGGACGAAGACGGACGGGTCGACGACCGTCTCGTACCCCTGCGCCAGCTCGTGGTCCGACAGGCCGGTGCCGCAGCGCGGGCACCAGGGGGCGACGCGGTGGTCCTGGACGAGCAGGCCCTTGTCGAAGATCTGCTTGAGCGACCACCAGACCGACTCGATGTACTCGGGGTCCATGGTCCGGTACGCGTCGTCCAGGTCGACCCAGTAGCCCATGCGGGTCGTCAGCTCGGCGAAGGCGTCGGTGTGCCGGGTCACGGACTCGCGGCACTTGTCGTTGAACGCGGCGATGCCGTACGCCTCGATGTCCTTCTTGCCGGAGAAGCCCAGCTCCTTCTCGACGGCGAGCTCGACCGGCAGGCCGTGGCAGTCCCAGCCGGCCTTGCGGGCGACGTGGTAGCCGCGCATGGTCCGGAAGCGGGGGAAGACGTCCTTGAAGACGCGGGCCTCGATGTGGTGGGCGCCGGGCATGCCGTTGGCGGTGGGCGGGCCTTCGTAGAACACCCACTCGGGGCGGCCCTCGGACTGCTCCAGGGTCTTGGCGAAGACCTTGCTCTCGCGCCAGAAATCGAGCACGGCGTGCTCGAGCGCGGGCAGGTCGACCTGGGCGGGCACCTGGCGGTACTGCGACATCGATCTTCCTCCGGCGGACTGTCTCGTTTCCGTCCGGAGGGACGAGAGCGCCGTGCTGCGCGGCTCCCGCGGTACCACCCTCCTTGGCCCCGGGCGTGCGCCCGTGGCCCCCTCATTGGGGTCGCGATGCCGGTTCTACTGGCCGAGGGACTGCTCACGGCGTTCTTCCGGCGGCTCCGGGGTGATGCTTCACATCGGGCTCGCCCCCGGGCTCTCACCGTCCCCGGGTCGCTCATGGCTGCGTACGACGCTACTCGTCCCCATCCAAGCCTTTCGCTGCGCCCAGTGTACGGGCCCGGGGGCGGCGCGGCCGACCGGATTCCGGTGACCCGAATGGCCACACGGGGTGGCGGGGAGTTCGGCTGCGGCCATGTGGGGGAGCGGGCGGCGGGATTACCCGGCGGGGAGTTGGGCACAACGGATGCAGGCTCGCCTTGCCGGAGGCATGGGCGGGTGCGATGACGGCGGCGTGCCCTGTTGCCGCGGGCCTTGGGCCGATTTATCGTCCCAGCACGATTCGCGAGCAAGATCACAATATGTGAAGGGGCCGCGACATGGTGGCGAAGAAGACCGCCGCGAAGAAGACCTCGACCACCGGTTCCACCGGCGCGGGCGGGTCGGCCAAGGACGTGACCGCCAAGAAGTCGACGGTCGCGGAGAAGGCGGGCGCGGCGGTCACGGCACGCAAGAGCACGGCCAGGACCACGGCGAAGGCACCGGGCAGGACCACGGCGAAGACCACGACGAAGGCGCCGGCGAAGACGACGACGAGCACGGCCAAGGGCGAGGCCGAGAGCACGACCAGCACGGCCAGTGCCACGGCGAAGCCCGCGGCCGGGACCGCGACGACGAGTACGGCCAAGACCGCGGCCAAGGCGCCGGTCAGGAAGAAGTCGGCGCCCGCCCCGGCGCGGAAGACGGCGGCGAAGAAGGCGGCTGCCGGGAAGGCGCCGCCCAAGGAGGCGGTGGCCACCAAGGCACCGGCGAAGAAACCGGCCGCCAGGAGGGCCGCGGCGGGGAAGACCGCCGGGATCGCGTCCGCCGGGAAGGCCCCGGCCGAGGAGGCTGCGGCCCGGGAGTCCGCGGCGCGGAAGTGGACGGCGGCCGCCGACGCCGAGGCGGCCACGGCCGGGAAGGCCTCCACGAGGAAGGCCACCGCGAGGAAGAGTACGAAGAAGGTCACGAGGAAGCAGGCCCCGGCGGAGAAGACCGCCGCCGGGAAGGCCGCGGCCGACAAGGCCGGGGTCACGACGAAGGCCGCGTCCGCGGCACAGGCGGAACAGACAGGAGCCGGCACGGTGGCAGCGAAGAAGACCGCGGGTGGAGTCGTCACGACGGCCGGGGACGAGGCCGCGGTGCCGCCCCCGGCCCGGGCCGGCGACCTCGCCGTACGCCCCGGTGAGGACCCCTGGACGTCCGAGGAGGTCGCCGAGGCGCGGACCGGTCTGGAGAGCGAGGTGCTCAGACTCCGGACCGAGCTGCTCCACTCCCAGCAGGAGCTGACCGGCCTGATGCGGGACTCCGGCGACGGCGCGGGCGACGACCAGGCCGACACCGGCACGAAGAACATCACCCGCGAGCACGAGCTGGCGCTGGCCGCCAACGCCCGCGAGATGCTCGAACAGACCGAGCACGCCCTGGAGCGGCTCGAGGCGGGGACGTACGGCCTGTGCGAGGTGTGCGGCAAGCCGATCGGAAAGGCGCGCATGCAGGCGTTCCCCCGGGCCACGCTCTGCGTCGAGGACAAGCAGAAGCAGGAGCGCCGGGGCTGACCGTCCCCGACCCGGGTGCCGTACCCTCGTGGGCAGTCAGGCACCTAGGTTGAGGGACTCACGTGGCAGAGGCGGAGCGCATCATCGGTACGCCGGATTCAGCAGGGCCTGAAGAGGCCGCGGCGCCGGAGGAGCGGCCGAAGGGCAAGCGCAGGATCGTGGCGCTGTTCGTGGTGGCGTTGGTCGCGTACCTCCTCGACCTCGGCAGCAAGATGCTCGTGGTCGCCAAGCTGGAGGGCCACGAGCCGATCCGCGTCGTGGGCGATCTGCTGCAGTTCCACGCGATCCGCAACCCGGGCGCGGCGTTCGGCATGGGCGAGGCCTTCACGGTCATCTTCACCTGCATCGCGGCCGCGGTGATCGTCGTGATCGTCCGGCTGGCGCGCAAGCTCTACAGCCTGCCGTGGGCGCTCGCGCTCGGCCTGCTGCTCGGCGGCGCCCTCGGCAACCTCACCGACCGGATCTTCCGCTCGCCCGGCGTCTTCGAGGGCGCGGTCGTCGACTTCATCGCGCCCGCGCACTTCGCCGTCTTCAACCTCGCCGACTCCGCGATCGTGTGCGGCGGCTTCCTGATCGTCATCCTGTCGTTCCGCGGCCTGGACCCGGACGGGACCGTCCACAAGGACTGACCGCAGAACCGGGTGCCGTCCGCACAAGGCATACTCGACGGGTGAGTACGAGTCCCGAGATCCGCACGCTGCCCGTTCCCGACGGCCTGGAGGGCGAGCGCGTCGACGCCGCCATCGCCCGCATGTTCGGGTTTTCCCGTACGAAGGCAGCCGAGCTGGCCGCCTCCGGAAAGGTCCAGGTCGACGGCTCAGTCGTCGGCAAGTCCGAGCGGGTCAGCGGTGGCGCGTGGCTCGAGGTCGAGATGCCCGGGGCGCCGGCGCCCGTGCAGGTCGTGGCCGAGCCCGTGGAGGGCATGGAGATCGTCCACGACGACGACGACATCGTCGTGATCATGAAGCCGGTCGGTGTGGCCGCGCACCCCAGCCCCGGCTGGACCGGCACCACCGTCATCGGCGGCCTCGCCGCCGCCGGGTACCGCATCTCCACCTCCGGCGCCGCCGAGCGCCAGGGGATCGTGCACCGCCTCGACGTCGGCACCTCCGGCCTCATGGTCGTCGCCAAGTCGGAGCGGGCCTACACGCTGCTCAAGGCGCAGTTCAAGGAGCGGGTCGTCGACAAGCGCTACCACGCGCTGGTCCAGGGCCACCCCGACCCGATGAGCGGCACGATCGACGCGCCCATCGGCCGTCACCCCAACCACGACTACAAGTGGGCCGTGACCGCCGAAGGCAAGCCCTCGGTGACGCACTACGACCTGATCGAGGCGTTCCGGGCGGCCTCGCTGCTCGACATCAAGCTGGAGACCGGCCGGACGCACCAGATCCGGGTGCACATGTCGGCCCACCGCCACCCCTGCGTCGGCGACCTCACGTACGGCGCCGACCCCACCATGGCCAAGCGCCTCGGCCTGACCCGGCAGTGGCTGCACGCCGTGCGGCTCGGCTTCGAGCACCCCTCGGACGGCGGCTGGGTCGAGTTCGAGAGCACGTATCCGGCGGACCTGCGGGCCGCTCTGGACAAGATCGCGGAGGAGAGCGCGTGAGCCTGGGATACGCCGTACGGGAGGCGCTCGGTCCCGACGACCGTGACGCCTGCTTCGCGGTGCGCAGGGAGGTCTTCGTCGGCGAGCAGGACGTCCCGGCGGAGATCGAGTACGACGCGTACGACGAGACCGCCGTGCACGTCCTCGCCCTCCGCGAGGACGGCCTGCCGCTCGGCACCGGCAGGCTCCTCCACGGAGCGGACGCGGCCGGCAAGACCGGCGGCGACACGTCCGTGGGCTCCCTGGGGCGGCTCGCCGTCACGAAGGAGGCGCGTGGTCTCGGCGTCGGAGCGGCGCTGGTCCGGGCCATCGAGGACGCGGCGCGCGTGCGCGGCCTGAAGGCCGTCGACCTCCACGCCCAGACCCACGCCCTCGGTTTCTACGAGCGGCTCGGCTACGAGGCGTACGGCCCCGAGTTCCCGGACGCCGGCATCGCGCACCGGGCGATGCGCCGGGTGCTGTAGAGCCTCGGCCCCCGGGGCCTCGCGGCCCGACGGCAGCACGGGCCCGCGTCCGCGGTGGTCCGCGTCGAGCGGAGCCCGCCGCGTCCGCGCCCCCGCATTTCGGGCCCCGACGGGTCCGGCGGTCCGGCGGCGGTCTCGTGAGCGGCACCGCACGTCGGTTTGTCCGGATCCGCATCCCGGCGTGGCAGGGTTGGAGCCCGATCGTCGACCGCGCCGTGAGGCCGGAAGAAGGGCGCGCCCGTGGACCAGTTGGCCCTGCTGTTCCTGTTGTTGCTCGGGGCTCTGCTCACCGTGCCGCTCGGGGAGCGGCTCGGGCTGCCGGCCCCGGTCCTGATGACCCTGATCGGGATCGGGTGCGCCTTCGTGCCGTTCGTGCCGAACGTCGACATCCCGCCCGAGTACATCCTTCCGCTCGTCCTCCCGCCGCTGCTCTACGCCTCCGTGCAGCGCACCTCGTGGCGGCAGTTCGCCGCCAACCGGCGGCCCATCTTCCTGCTCGCCGTCGCACTGGTCTTCGTCACCACGGCCGCCGTCGCCGCCGTGGCCGACGCGCTCGTCCCCGGGCTGCCGCTCGCCGCCGCCGTCGCGCTCGGCGCCCTCGTCGCGCCGCCCGACCCGGTCGCCGCCACGGCCGTCGCCGGATCGCTCGGGCTGCCCCGCCGGCTCGTCTCCATCCTGGAGGGCGAGGGGCTGTTCAACGACGTCACCGCGATCGTGCTCTACCACGTGGCCATCGCCGCGGCCGTCGGCGGGACCTTCTCCTGGACGGAGGCCGGCGCCGAGCTGGTGCTCTCCGGCGTGGTCGCCGTCGCCGTCGGGCTGGCCCTCGGCTGGCTCAGCAACCGGCTCATCGGGATCCTGGGCGAAGCCACCCTCCAGACCGGACTCACCCTGCTCGTACCGTTCGTCGCCTACGTCCTCGCCGAGGAGCTGCACGGCTCCGGCGTCCTGGCCGTCCTCGTCGTCGCCCTCTACCTCGCCGAGCACGCCGTCGACGCCGACGACGTCATGGGCCGGCTCGCGGGACAGACCTTCTGGCAGATCGTCGACACTCTCGTCACCGGGATCGCCTTCGGGCTGATCGGCCTGGAGCTGCACAACGTCTTCGGCACCGCGGACACCCGGATCGGCGAGATGCTCGGCTGGGGCGCCGTCGTGGTCGGTGTCGTCGTCGGCGTACGCCTGGCCTGGCTGCTGCCCGCGACCTGGCTGGCGAAGAAGCTGCACACCTACCGGGACTACGACGAGGAGATCCCGGTGAGCTGGCGGGAGACCGTCGTCATGTGGTGGTCCGGGATGCGCGGGGTGGCCTCGGTGGCGCTGGCGCTCGCCATCCCGCTGCGGACCGACGACGGTGCGCCGTTCCCCGGCCGGGAGGAGATCGTCTTCATCGCCTTCTGTGTGATCATCGCCACCCTCGTCGTCCAGGGCCTCACCCTGCCCTGGCTGGTCAAGCGGCTCGGCGTGCGGGCCGACGCGGACGCCGAGCGGGCTCTCGAGCGCGACCTGGCGTTCCGGGCGGCGAAAGCGGCCAAGCGCCGGCTCAAGGAGATCGAGGACGTCGAGGACCTGCCCGAGGAGGTGCAGGAGCGGCTGATGCGCGGGGCCTTCGACATCGGGGCGCGGATCAGCCCGGACATGCTGGACGAGGAACGCCGGGCGGCCTTCGCCGAGCGGGCCGAGCGGGTCAAGGCGGTGCAGCGCATCCAGCGGGAGATGATGTCGGCCGCCCGGCACGAGGTGCTGTCGGCGCGCAGCGAGCCGGGCGCCGATCCGGAGGTGGTCGACCGCGTGCTGCGCCAGCTGGACGTCCGCAGCATGAGGTGACGGGGCCGGACGGGACCCGGCGGGCCCGGAAGAGACCGGGCCGGGAGGGGACGGAAGGAGACCGGCCCGGCTCGGACCGGGCGACCTCGGCGGGCCCGGTGGCCCGGCCCGGCGGGCCTCAGCCGCGGCCGATGCGGGCCGGTTCGTCGCCGCCCTTCTGGTAGGCGTCGGCGTTGTTGCTGTGGACCTCGGAGGGCCGCGGCGGGGGCGCGTCGAGGCGCCTTCCGGCGTCACGCGGCGGCGGTACGGCGTCGGCGACCGCGATCCGGGGCAGGGCGTGCGGGTACTCCTCCGCGAGCCAGGCGATGAGCTGTTCCCGCACGGTGCACCGCACGGTCCAGACATCGTCCGCGTCCTTGGCCGTGACCACCGCCCGCACCTGGATGGTGCTGGGGGTGGTGTCCGTGACGGCCAGGCTCCAGTCGCGGCCGTCCCAGGCCGCGCACTCCGCCAGGATCTCCTTGAGCTTGTCGCGCATCGCGGGGACCGGGGCGAGGTGGTCCAGGTGGAAGAAGACCGTGCCGGTCATCTGGGCACCGCCCCGCGACCAGTTCTCGAACGGCTTGCTGGTGAAGTACGACACCGGCATCGTGATGCGGCGCTCGTCCCAGGTCCGCACCGCGAGGAAGGTCAGCGTGACCTCCTCCACCACGCCCCACTCGCCGTCCACCACCACCGTGTCGCCTATCCGGACCATGTCGCCGAAGGCGATCTGGAAGCCGGCGAAGAGGTTCCCGAGGGTGCTCTGGGCGGCGATGCCCGCGACGATGCCGATGATGCCGGCGGAGGCGAGCATCGAGGTGCCGATGGTGCGCAGCGCCGGGAAGGTCAGCAGCATGGCCGCCACGGCGACGACGGCGACGACCGCCGTGACGATCCGCATGATCAGGGTGACCTGGGTGCGCACCCGGCGGACACGGGCGGGGTCACGGTTGGTGGAGGCGTACCGCGCGAAGGTCGACTCCACGACGGCGGACGCGATCATGGTCACCAGCCAGGCGCTGGAGCCGATCAGGACCAGGGACAGGCCCTGGCCGATCCCCGCCTCGTGCTCCTGGACGGGGGACCACCGGGTCTCCCGGTAGGTGCCGCGCAGGACGGCGGTGAGCAGGACGGCCTGGAGCGGCACCCGGCAGCGGCGCAGCAGGCCCCACAGCGGCGTGTCGGGGTGCCGTGCGTCGGCTCGGCGCAGCAGCAGGTCGGCCAGCCAGACCACCAGCAGCGTGAGCAGGACCGATCCTCCGAGGACCAGCAAGGGGCGCACCGGGTTCATCCTCTCCTTCTGGGCTTTCCGAGGCTTCGAGGTGTCTCGGGCTCGACGGGACCGGCTGGCAGGATGGAGCGCATGGACATCATGCTTTTCCATTCGGCCTACGGTCTGCGCCCCGCTGTGGAGGCCGCAGCCGAGCGGCTGAGGGCCGCCGGGCACCAGGTTCGCGTGCCCGACCTCTTCGAGGGCCAAACCGCCGACTCCGTCGAGGCGGGGACGGAGCTCAAGGAGAAGATCGGCAAGGAGGAGCTGCTGAAGCGGGCGATCCTCGCCGCGGCTCCGTACTCGGAGCGGGGCCTGGTCTACGCCGGCTTCTCCTTCGGCGCCTCGGTCGCGCAGACCCTCGCGCTGGGCGACGACAAGGCGCGCGGACTGCTGCTGTTCCACGGCACCTCGGACATCGCGCCGAACGCGGTCGTCGACGACCTGCCGGTCCAGCTGCACCTGGCCGACCCGGACCCGTTCGAGCCGCACGACTGGCTGACGTCGTGGTATCTGACGATGCGCCGGATCGGGGCCGACGTAGAGGTCTACCGCTACCCGGGCGCCGGGCACCTGTTCACCGACCCGGAGCTGCCGGACTTCGACGAGGCGGCGGCCGAGCGGACCTGGTCGGTCGCCCTGGCCTTCCTCGACGGCCTCCCGGACGCGTGAGAGGGCGCGGCGGGGGCTCTCCCGCCGCGCCCTCCCTCAGCGCGTGTGTCAGCCGGCGCGGTAGGCCGTCCAGAAGTCGTTCATCCGCGTGACCTGGCCCGCGGTGAACTGGTACATGCAGGCGTCGTACGTGTAGTCCATGAAGTTGTGGATCGGGTCCGCACCCGCCTTGGAGGCGCAGCTGTCGCGACCGGTCGGGCACTCGTACGCCGGGCTCTTCTCGGCCGGGGTGTCCGCGACCGAGTCACCGGATCCGTTGCAGCCGCCCTGGAAGGTGTGGTACAGCCCCATCCAGTGGCCGACCTCGTGGGTCGCGGTGTCGCCCTCGTTGTAGTTGGCCGCGGAGCCGCCCGGCAGCGAGGAGTCGAGCACGACCACGCCGTCCATGGACGGGTTGGAGTTGTACGAGGACGGGAAGGTCGCCCAGCCGAGCAGCCCGCCGCTGAGCTTGGCGGTGTAGAAGTTCAGCGCGCCCGCGCCGCCCTTGCGGAGGGTCTGCTTCATCTGCTTCTCGGCGGTGGAGCCGGAGGCCAGGTTGTACCAGGTCGCGTTGTCCGTGTAGTCGGTCGAGGCGAGCGTGAACTGGAAGTTGGTGTTCACGTTGCCGGTGCCCTGGCCGGCGTAGGCCGCGTTCAGGACCGCGAGCTGCTTGCTGATGTCCGTGGCGGTCAGCTTGCCCGTGGTGCCGCTGTGGATGACGTGGAAGTAGACCGGGATGTTCACCACGGCGGCGGTGGCGTTCATGCCGCTGGAGCGGGCCGACTCCAGTCTCTTCTTCAGGTCGGCGTCCATGGCCTTGGCCTGGGCGGCGGAGACCTCGTTGGGCTCGGCGGCGTGCGCGGTGGCGCCGCGGGACTTGCGGGCGCTGGAGTGGGCGTCCGTACCGTCCTCGCACTCCTCGGCGGAGAGGCCGGCGGCGGAGGTGGTGGAGGCCGGGGCCGCCGCGGGGGCGGAGAGGGGGGCCAGGGCCAGGGTTCCGGCCATGACGGCGGTGCCGAGCATACGACGTGACATACGCGGCGATATACGAACAAGAGCACGCACAGGTGACTCCTCGCGGGGGGTTGTGGAGAGGTAGTTCCTCGCCACCGCGGGGAGATTACGGGTCCATGTCAGACGTTGTTGAGCATTGATCAAGCCCAATCATCCGTGCGGCAAATCGGGTCATCGGGAAGAAAAACTTTCGTCACTTCCGGAGTTTGAGACAGCGACGTAACGAACCAGACGCCAAAGGCGGGTGGTGTGTCCGGATTCGATCGCCCGAACTCGCCACCCGCCGTAGCGATGTGATCCGCTGTTAACAGAAGAGATCATGGCTGAAAATCGACCATGAAGTCATCTCGTCACACCGGCTGGTACACCCGCTCGACGCGCTGCGTTCCGTTCCGCGTCCGGTACGACCGCGCCCAGGCGGCCGTCGCGTCCGGCGACGCCTTGTCGGAGACCGTGTAGTAGTCCATCTGCGAGCGCTCGGCGGTCACGTCCAGCACGCCGTAGCCGTGGTGGTCCATGTCCACCCACTTCACATGGCGGTTGGCGGCCTTGATCGCCCCGGCCGCCACCACGGAGACCGTGCCCGGCGCCACATGGAGCAGGTCGTCGAGATTGTCCGAGGTCACCGAGGTCACCACGAACTCCGTCGCGGCCGACTGCGACAGCGGGTACGTCGCCGCCTTCACCGGGACGTCGTTGGCCCAGGCCATGTGGATGTCCCCGGTCAGGAAGACGGTGTTCCGGATCGACCGCCCGGTCAGGTGCGCCAGCAGCTCCTTGCGGTCGTCCGTGTAGCCGTCCCACTGGTCGACGTTGACCGCGAGCCCCTCCTTCGGCAGGCCGAGCAGCTCGGCCACCGGGCCGAGGAGGTGGGCC
The DNA here is from genome assembly GCF_040677675.1 of Streptomyces sp. NPDC053755. Taxonomy (NCBI): domain Bacteria; kingdom Bacillati; phylum Actinomycetota; class Actinomycetes; order Kitasatosporales; family Streptomycetaceae; genus Streptomyces; species Streptomyces sp. NPDC053755. The sequence continues at coordinate 19,387 of NZ_JBFASK010000006.1, forward strand.
GGAAGGGAGCCGAAGGCGACGGGCGAGATCATCACCGAGGTACCGACCAGCTTCCAGGTGGCGTCCGAGCCGGCGAGTCCCGACTTCAGCCAGTCCAGCTGGGCGCGCCCGGTGAGCGTGCGCTCCGGGTCGTCGACCGAGCCGCTGCCGATCGTCGCCTGCTGGGAGCGGAAGGACCGCAGGTCCAGCAGATGCAGATCGGCCAGCTTGCCGAAGCGCAGCCGCCGGTAGACCGTGCCCTCGGTGGAGGCGCGGACCGGCATCCACTCGAAGTACGCCTGCTTGGCGGCGGCCACCCGCGCCGCCCACTCGCCCTCGGCGCCCGGCGTGTGGTTCTCCGCGCCGCCCGCCCAGGCGTCGTTGGCGACCTCGTGGTCGTCCCAGATCGCGATCACGGGGTGGGCGGCGTGCAGCGCCTGGAGGTCGGGGTCCGTCTTGTACGTGGCGTGCCGGGTGCGGTAGTCGGCCAGCGAGACGATCTCGTGCTTCGGCTCGTGCCGCCGCACGGAGTACGCGGCATCCGGGTAGGCCCCGGCCGCGTACTCGTAGATGTAGTCGCCGAGGTGGAGGATCGCGTCCAGGTCCGCGCGGGCCGCGAGGTGGCGGTACGCGGAGAAGTAGCCGGACTCCCAGTTGGCGCACGAGACCACGCCGAAACGGACGCCGTCGGTCGTGGCGTCGGCGGCGGCGGTGGTGCGCGTACGGCCGACCGGCGAGACGGTGTCACCGACCGTGAACCGGAACCAGTAGGCGGTCGCCGGGCGCAGGCCCCGGACGTCCGCCTTGACCGTGTGGTCGGAGACGGCCCGTGCGGTGGTGGTGCCCCGGGCCACCGTCCGGCCGAAGGCCGGGTCCTCGGCGACCTCCCAGCCGACCGTGACGTCGGGACCGGTGAGGGAGCCGGGTACGGCGTCGGGCGTGGGGGTCACGCGCGTCCAGAGCAGGACGCCGTCGGGAAGCGGGTCGCCGGAGGCGACGCCGTGGAGGAAGACGGGGGCCTCGGTGCCCGCGACGGCGGGGGAGGCGGTGCCCACGAGCACCGGTGCGGCGACGGCCGTGACGGCCGCGGCTTTCACGACCGTACGGCGGGTGGGGGCGGAGGATATGAAACGACTGGTCACGGGCAGTCAGATTACTGACCGGTATGACGAACAGGCAGGCGAAAACCGGAAAGTTCGCCTGCCTGTCGGCCGGTTGTCGACCGGATCGCGCGGAAGGCACCGCCGTACGGTGAGCCGGACCGCGCGTCGGGGGGTCAGCCCTTCAGGGCGGGAGTCAGCGCCGCGGTGAACTCGTCGACCGTCAGCGGCGGGTTCTTGCTGCCCTCGGCGGTCAGCGTCTTGCCGTCCATCTTCAGCGTCGGGGTGCCGGTCACCCCGCTCGCGTCGAAGGTGGCGGACATCTTCATCGCCCAGGCGTCGAAGGTGCCGTCCTCCACGTTCTTCTTGAACTGCGCGTTGCCCTTCAGGGCCGGGACCGAGTCGGCGATCTCCAGGAGGTAGGAGTCCTTGGCGAACTTGTCCTGCGTCTCCTCCGGGTGGAACTTCGTGGAGTAGAGGGCCGCCTTGAACTTCATGAACGCCTCGGGGCTCACGTCGAGCGCCGCGCCCAGGGCCGACAGGGCGTTCTTCGAGCCCTCGCCCTGCGCGGCGTTGTCGATGAACGTCGCGCCTATGTACTTGATCTTGTACTTGCCGTCGGTGACGTCCTTGTCGACCGTCGGGCCGACCTGCTGCTCGAACGTGGCGCACACCGGGCAGCGCGAGTCCTCGTAGAGCTCCAGCGTCTTGGTGGCCTCCGGCTTGCCGATGACGACCGTCGTGCCGTTCGTGCCCTCGGTGTTCCTGGGCGCGGTGATCTGGGTCGCCTTGGCCGCGGCCTCCCACGCGGAGGGCTTGTTGGACTGGACGACGATGTAGCCGGCGCCCCCGGCGACGGCCAGCACGCCGAGCGCCGTCAGACCGACGACCACCTGGCGGCGGGTCTTGTCCTTCTTCGCCTGACGCTCGCGCTCGATGCGGAGCCGCTCGCGGGCGGCCGCCTTGTTGGCCTGGCTGTTGCGTGAACTCATGATCGTGATCTCCGTGGAAAAGGAAGGTGGGAAAGGGACGACGTGCTCAGGCGCCTGCGAGGCCCGAACACGGAGGTCCCCGCCGTCCGACGGAGTGCACGAGAAGCCGGGTGCGCGAGCGGCGCGGTTCCTGCGCGCGGTGCCCGCCGAGCTCGGGGGCCGGGCGCGCCCCTCCGCGGAGCGCCGCCGCCAGCAGCAGCGGCCGGAACGCGAAGGCCGCCACGGCCCGGAGGAGCCCGGCCAGCGCCCGCTCGCCGTGGCGCAGCCAGGCGGCGGCGAAGAGCCCCACAGACACATGGGCGGCCAGCAGCAGCCACGGCAGGGCGGGGTTCGGCGCATGCAGCAGGGCGGCCAGGCTTCCGCTCTCGGGGGCGGCCACCCCCGGCAGCTCGGCGCCCACGTCGCCGCCGCAGAGCACGTCCACGCCCACCGCCCGCAGCGAGCCGGCGACCGGGCCGCCGGCGGGGCCGTAACAGAGCGCCTGGCCCGTGGTGAAGACCGTGTCGGCCGCCAGCTCCAGCGGGACGAGCAGCCCCGCGATCGGCCCGAAGCCGCGCTCGCGCCCGGCCAGCGCGTACGCCACGGCGAAGACGCCGGTCGCGAGCAGACCGACGGCCGTCAGCGGCAGCGGGACCCGGGACAGCAGCACGTGGGAGCCGACGGACAGCGTCACGACCAGTGCCGTGAAAAGCGCCGCCCGCAGCCCCCGAAGCCGCGTCCCTGATATGTCCATAGCCTGGGAAGTGTGCCATGCCCGTCCGTAAGAGCCTCTTAAGGGCTCCCTGTGAACGGACCTAGAGGCCCGGGATCCGGCCGTTGCGGAACAGGTCGACGAAGATCTGGTGGTCGGCACGCGCGCGTGCCCCGTACGCGTGGGCGAAGTCCACCAACAGCTCCGCGAAGCCGTCCTCGTCGGCGGCGATCGCCGCGTCGATGGCCCGCTCGGTCGAGAACGGCACCAGCGAGTGGCCGCTGGAGTCGTCCGCCGCCGCGTGCATCGTCGCCGTCGCCCGGCCCAGGTCGGCGACCGTCGCCGCGATCTCCTGCGGGTCGTCGATGTCCGACCAGTCCAGGTCCACCGCGTACGGCGAGACCTCCGCGACCAGCTGCCCCGACCCGTCCAGCTCCGTCCAGCCCAGCCACGGGTCCGCGTGCGCCTGGAGCGCCCGCTGCGAGATCACCGTGCGGTGGCCCTCGTGCTGGAAGTACTCCCGCACCGCCGCGTCCGTGACATGGCGCGAAACCGCCGGTGTCTGCGCCTGCTTCATGTAGATCACGACGTCGTTCTCGAGGGCGTCGCTGTTGCCTTCCAGCAGGATGTTGTACGAGGGGAGGCCCGCCGAGCCGATCCCGATCCCGCGCCGCCCGACCACGTCCTTGACCCGGTACGAGTCCGGCCGGGCCAGGCTGGACTCGGGGAGAGTCTCCAGATAGCCGTCGAAGGCCGCCAGGACCTTGTAGCGGGCGGCGGCGTCCAGCTCGACGGCCCCGGCGCCGGAGGAGAAGCGGCGCTCGAAGTCACGGATCTCGGTCATCGAGTCCAGCAGCCCGAACCGCGTCATGCCCCGGGCGTCGCGCAGCGCGTCCAGGAGCGGCCCCTCGGCCGTGTCCAGGGTGAACGACGGCACCTCGTCGTCCTTGGCACCGGTCGCGAGCGCGTGGATCCGCTCCCGGTAGGCGGCGGCCTGGATCCGCACCAGCTCGGTGATCTGCTCGTCACTGAGGGCCTTGGCGTAGCCGATCAGCGCCAGGGAGGCGGAGAGCCGCTTGAGGTCCCAGGTGAAGGGGCCGACGTAGGCCTCGTCGAAGTCGTTCACGTTGAAGATCAGCCGGCCCGTGGCGTCCATGTACGTGCCGAAGTTCTCGGCGTGCAGGTCGCCGTGGATCCAGACCCGGCCGGTGCGCTCGTCCACGTACGGACCGCCGTGCCGCTCCCCTTCCAGATCGGCGTAGAACAGGGACGCGGCGCCCCGGTAGAAGGCGAAGGCGGAGCCGGCCATCTTCCGGAACTTGACCCGGAAGGCGGCCGGGTCGGCGGCGAGGAGCTCGCCGAAGGCGGTGTCGAAGACGGCGAGGATCTGCTCACCGCGCTGCGCGGCGGTGGGCTGGGGGACCGACATCGAGGGTGCCTCCTGGTGCGGGACGGGACGCATGGCTGTGCATGACAAAACGGACGGGGTGATCCGTCTCTCTCAACGCGCGACGGTACCCCCGAGTGCCCGTCCCCCGCCGGGCCGGCGCCTCGCACCGGCGGGCTCCGCCCGGGCGTATCCGCACCGGTCTGTCGGTCGGCCGACGTAGACTTCCAGGCTGTCCCCCCAGACTGTTTTGGAGGCCTCCCGCCGTGACCAAGCCGCCCTTCACGCACCTTCACGTCCACACCCAGTACTCCCTGCTGGACGGTGCCGCGCGGCTCAAGGACATGTTCGACGCGTGCAACGAGATGGGCATGTCCCACATCGCGATGTCCGACCACGGCAACCTCCACGGGGCCTACGACTTCTTCCACACCGCGAAGAAGGCCGGGGTGACGCCGATCATCGGCATCGAGGCGTACGTCGCCCCCGAGTCCCGGCGGAACAAGCGGAAGATCCTCTGGGGCCAGCCGCACCAGAAGCGGGACGACGTCTCCGGTTCCGGTGGTTACACCCACAAGACGATCTGGGCGGCGAACGCCACCGGACTGCACAACCTCTTCAAGCTCTCTTCCGACGCCTACGCCGAGGGCTGGCTCCAGAAGTGGCCCCGGATGGACAAGGAGACCATCTCTCAGTGGTCCGAGGGCCTGATCGCCTCCACCGGCTGCCCGTCCGGTGAGCTGCAGACCCGGCTGCGCCTCGGCCAGTTCGACGAGGCCCTGAAGTCGGCCTCCGAGTACCAGGACATCTTCGGCAAGGACCGGTACTTCCTGGAGCTGATGGACCACGGCATCGAGATCGAGCGCCGGGTCCGCGACGGGCTCCTGGAGATCGGCAAGAAGCTCGGCATCCCGCCGCTGGTCACCAACGACTCGCACTACACGTACGCGCACGAGGCCACCGCCCACGACGCGCTGCTGTGCATCCAGACCGGCAAGAACCTCTCCGACCCGGACCGCTTCAAGTTCGACGGCACCGGCTACTACCTGAAGTCCACCGAGGAGATGTACGCCGTCGACTCCTCGGACGCCTGGCAGGAGGGCTGCCGCAACACGCTGCTGGTCGCCGAGCAGGTCAGCACCGAGGGCATGTTCGTCGAGAAGAACCTCATGCCGAAGTTCGACATCCCCGAGGGCTACACCGAGGTCTCCTGGTTCCGCGAGGAGACCATGCGCGGCATGCACCGCCGCTTCCCGGACGGCATCCCCGACGACCGCATGAAGCAGGTCGAGTACGAGATGGACACGATCATCTCGATGGGCTTCCCGGGCTACTTCCTCGTCGTCGCCGACTTCATCATGTGGGCCAAGAAGCAGGGCATCGCCGTCGGCCCCGGCCGAGGCTCCGCCGCCGGCTCGATCGTCGCGTACGCCATGGGCATCACCGACCTCGACCCGATCCCGCACGGCCTGATCTTCGAGCGGTTCCTCAACCCCGAGCGCGTCTCGATGCCCGACGTCGACATCGACTTCGACGAGCGCCGGCGCGTCGAGGTGATCCGCTACGTCACGGAGAAGTACGGCTCCGACAAGGTCGCCATGATCGGCACGTACGGCAAGATCAAGGCGAAGAACGCGATCAAGGACTCCGCGCGCGTCCTCGGCTACCCCTACGCCATGGGCGACCGGCTCACCAAGGCCATGCCCGCCGACGTCCTCGGCAAGGGCATCGACCTCAACGGCATCACCGACCCCTCCCACCCCCGCTACAGCGAGGCGGGCGAGATCCGGGCGATGTACGAGAACGAGCCCGACGTGAAGAAGGTCATCGACACCGCACGGGGCGTCGAGGGACTGGTCCGGCAGATGGGCGTGCACGCCGCCGGCGTGATCATGTCCAGCGAGCCGATCGTCGACCACGCCCCGATCTGGGTGCGACACACGGACGGCGTGACCATCACGCAGTGGGACTACCCCCAGTGCGAGTCGCTCGGCCTGCTGAAGATGGACTTCCTGGGCCTGCGCAACCTCACCATCATGGACGACGCCGTCAAGATGGTGAAGGCCAACAAGGGCATCGACCTCGACCTGCTGGCCCTGCCGCTCGACGACCCGAAGACCTTCGAACTGCTCCAGCGCGGTGACACCCTCGGCGTCTTCCAGTTCGACGGCGGCCCCATGCGGTCGCTGCTGCGGCTGATGAAGCCCGACAACTTCGAAGACATCTCCGCCGTGTCCGCCCTGTACCGGCCGGGCCCGATGGGCATGAACTCCCACACGAACTACGCCCTGCGCAAGAACAAGCAGCAGGAGATCACGCCGATCCATCCGGAGCTGGAGAAGCCCCTCGAAGAGGTGCTCGCGGTCACCTACGGCCTGATCGTCTACCAGGAGCAGGTGCAGAAGGCCGCACAGATCATCGCCGGGTACTCCCTCGGCGAGGCCGACATCCTCCGCCGCGTGATGGGCAAGAAGAAGCCCGAGGAGCTGGCGAAGAACTTCGTCCTCTTCCAGAAGGGCGCCCGCGACAAGGGCTACAGCGACGAGGCGATCCAGGCGCTCTGGGACGTCCTGGTGCCGTTCGCCGGCTACGCCTTCAACAAGGCCCACTCCGCCGCGTACGGCCTGGTCTCCTACTGGACCGCCTACCTCAAGGCCAACCACCCCGCCGAATACATGGCGGGGCTGCTGACCTCGGTCAAGGACGACAAGGACAAGTCCGCGGTCTACCTCAACGAGTGCCGCCGTATGGGCATCAAGGTGCTGCCGCCCAACGTGAACGAGTCGGAGGCCAACTTCGCCGCCCAGGGCGACGACGTGATCCTCTTCGGGCTCTCCGCCGTCCGCAACGTCGGCACCAACGTCGTCGAGTCGATCATCAAGTCGCGCAAGGCGAAGGGGAAGTACAGCTCTTTCCCCGACTTCCTCGACAAGGTCGAGGCGGTCGTCTGCAACAAGCGGACCATCGAGTCGCTGATCAAGGCCGGCGCCTTCGACGAGATGGGCCACACCCGCAAGGGGCTGGTCGCCCACCACGAGCCGATGATCGACAACGTGGTCGCGGTCAAGCGCAAGGAGGCCGAGGGACAGTTCGACCTCTTCGGCGGCATGGGCGACGACGCCGGCGACGAGCCCGGCTTCGGCCTGGACGTCGAGTTCTCCGACGTCGAGTGGGAGAAGTCCTACCTGCTCGCCCAGGAGCGCGAGATGCTCGGCCTCTACGTCTCCGACCACCCGCTCTTCGGCCTGGAGCACGTCCTGTCCGACAAGACGGACGCCGGCATCTCCCAGCTGACGGGCGGCGAGCACGCGGACGGCGCGGTCGTCACCATCGGCGGCATCATCTCCGGCCTGCAGCGCAAGATGACCAAGCAGGGCAACGCCTGGGCCATCGCCACCGTCGAGGACCTGGCCGGCTCCATCGAGTGCATGTTCTTCCCCGCCACGTACCAGCTGGTGTCCACCCAGCTCGTCGAGGACACGGTCGTCTTCGTCAAGGGCCGCCTCGACAAGCGCGAGGACATCCCCCGGCTCGTCGCCATGGAGCTGATGGTCCCCGACCTCTCGAACGCCGGGACCAACGCGCCCGTCGTCCTCACCATCCCCACGGTGAAGGTCACCCCGCCCATGATCAGCAGGCTCGGCGAGATCCTGGGCCACCACAAGGGCAACACCGAGGTGCGGATCAAGCTCCAGGGCCCGCGCAAGACGACCGTGCTCCGGCTCGACCGGCACCGCGTCCAGCCCGACCCCGCGCTCTTCGGCGACCTGAAGGTGCTGCTCGGCCCGTCCTGCCTGGCCGGCTAGGGCGTGTTGCGAAAGTGGCGCCGTCCGCCCGGAGGGCGGGCCCCGCGGCGTCCGGTGCGCGCGATCGCACGGCGGAGGGGCGCCCTCGTACCGGATGTACATGGACGATCCCGACGACGCGGCGAGCGTGCGTGCCAGGCGTCGCGGGGCAGGCGGGACTTTCGAAACACGCCCTGGGGCCCGCCGGCGAGCCTGCCCGTCCGCCTGGTTCCGGGCCCCTCACGCCCTCCGGGCCCCTCACGCCCTCCGGGCCCGCCGGAGCGTCCCGCGGCACACCGAAGGGGCGCGCCCGTCGTCACGGGCGCGCCCCTTCCGCAGGTCTGTCGCGGTGAGATCCGCGGTGAGATCAGTTGTGGCCGAAGCGCTTCTGCCGGCCCTTGCGGGCCATGTCGCCGGGCGTCACCTGTGCGGCGCGCTGCTCGGCCTGCGACTCCATCGCCGACTGCTGCGCCTGCTGGGTGCCACGCTCGGCCGCCGACTGCTTCTGCGGACTCTTCTGGTTCTTGTTCTTGGCCATGGTGATGCCTCCTCAGGGGAATCTCGGGGCCAGGGCCGCTGCCAGACTCACATACGGTATGAACCGCCGCACTTTGGATCATTACGCACCGTGAGTGTCCCCGGCGCACGGGATCCGCCACGCCGATGATCCAGTTCCGGCCGTCAACCTCCCGGCCGTCGGGCAGACTCGAAGGAAATCCGAAGCAACTTCCGATCCCGAGGTTCCCGAAAGAGGGTGGAACACGTGGACCGCTGCGTCGTTCTGGTGGACGCCGGCTATCTGCTGGGCGCCGCCGCGAGCCTCCTCGCCGGGGAACCGTCCCGCTCCCGGATCACCGTCGACCACGCCGCCCTCATCCAGGGCCTGCGCGACGGGGCCGAGGCCGACACCGAACAGCCCCTGCTCCGGATCTACTGGTTCGACGGCGCACCCGACCGGGTGCCCCAGCCCGAGCACCGCCGCCTGCGCGTGATGCCCCGGGTCACCGTCCGGCTCGGTGCCCTGACCCGCAGCGACGGCCGCTGGGCCCAGAAGGGCGTCGACGCGGCGATGCACGCCGAACTCACCGAACTGGCCAGAAATCGCGCCTGCTCCGACGTCGTCCTGGTGACCGGCGACGGCGACCTCCTGCCGGGCCTGATGTCCGCCAAGGAACACGGCGTCGCCGTCCACCTCTGGGCCGTCCAGGCCGCCGACGGCGACTACAACCAGTCCGAGGACCTGGTCGCCGAGGCCGACGAGCGCCGGGTCCTCGACCGCGCCTGGATCACCCGCGCCGTGCGCGCCAAGGACCTCACCGGCATCTGCGCGCCCCCGCCCGTGCCCCGCCCCGAGATCGCCGCCATCCTCTCCGCCCCGCTGCCCGAGTCGGCCCTCGCGGCGTCCGCCGAACGGGCGGCCGAGGCCGCGGCCACGGCCGCCCGCGGCCAGAACGGATCACCGGCCCCCGCGCCCTCCGCCCCCTCCACGAACGGATCGGCGCCGGGCGTCCCCTCGCCCGCCACCGGCAAGGCCGGCGTCCCCACGCCCAAGGACCTGGCCGGGCTGCGCGGTCCCGCGTCCCCGGCTCACCCCCACACGACCCACGCCCACCCCCACCCGGCCAACGCCACGCTGCGCTGGTCCTCCGACAAGGGCTGGATCGAACGCCCCGGCGGCGCCCTCGGCGAACCCGCGGAGACGGCCTCGCTGCCCACCCTCGCCCAGCTCACCAGCGCCGAGCAGCGCTGGGCCGACCGCGAGGAGGACATCACCACCGTCGGCGGCGACCCCTTCGAAGTGGGGCAGGTCTTCGCCCGTCGCTGGATGGAACGGCTCCCCGAGCAGAGCCACGTCCAGCGGCTCGCCACGATGTACCCGCGCATCCCGCACCGCATCGACGGCGAACTCCTCCGGTACGCGGCACGGTTCGGTCTGCTCGCCCACAAGGACGACCAGATCGACGAGCACGACCGGTATGCCATCCGGGCCGGCTTCTGGCGCGAGATCGACGTCCGTGCCGCCGCGGAACACGCCCCCGCGGGGGAGTAGGGCCGGGGACCCCGTAGGCTCATCCCTCGTGAGTACGGTGTGCGTGGTGCGGGATCTGGTCAAGACGTACCCCGCCGCGCGCGGCAGGCGAGGGACCCCCGCGACGCCCGAGGTGCGCGCCACCGACGGCATCAGCCTGGACGTCGGCGGCGGCGAGATCTTCGGCCTGCTCGGACCCAACGGAGCCGGCAAGTCCACGCTCGTCCGCCAGCTGACCGGCCTGATGCGCCCCGACTCCGGCTCGGTCGAGCTGCTCGGCCACGATCTCGTACGCCACCCCGAGCGCGCCGCCCGGCTGCTCGCCTACCTCGGCCAGGAGTCCACCGCGCTCGACGAGCTGACCGTGGCCCTCGCCGCCGAGACGACCGGCCGGCTGCGCGGTCTGAGCGCCCGGGACGCGCGCGCCGCCCGCGACGCCGTCCTGGAGGAACTCGGTCTGGGCGAGCTGGCCGGGCGCCCCCTGAAGAAGCTCTCCGGCGGACAGCGGCGGCTCGCCTGCGTCGCCGCCGCCCTGATCGGTCAGCGGCCGGTCCTCGTCCTCGACGAGCCGACCACCGGCATGGACCCCGTCGCCCGGCGGGCCGTCTGGGCCGCCGTCGACCGGCGCCGCGCCGAGCACGGCACGACCGTGCTGCTCGTCACCCACAACGTCATCGAGGCCGAGACCGTACTGGACCGGGTCGCCGTCCTCGAACGCGGCCGGGTCATCGCCTGCGACACCCCGGCCGGGCTCAAGGAACGCGTCGCGGGCGAGGTGCGGGTCGACCTGGTGTGGCGCGAGCGCGCCCCGCTGGACGTCCCCGAGGTCGCCGCGCTGCGGACCTCCGCCCAGGAATCCGGCCGGCGCTGGACCCTGCGGCTCGCCCCGGACGAGGCCCGGGCGGCGGTCGCCGCCGTCACGGGCGGGGCGGCGTTCGCGGCCCTGGACGACTTCACACTGGCGACGCCGAGCCTGGAGGACGTGTACCTGGCGCTGGGCGGCGAGACCAAAGGACTGGTGAAGGCGTGAATCCGTGCGTGCAGTCGTGCGTGCAGTCAGGGAACCGGACGGTCAGGAGCAGTACGCAGTGAGCATCGTGCCCGCCGAGGTCCGGCCGACCGGCGCGTCGGCGCCGTGGACCCGCGACGGCGGCGAGGGCGGCGCCGCGGCCGCGCCGCTCGCCCCGCGCGCCCGGCTGCTGCCCGCTCTCGCGGCCGTGTACCGAGCGCAGCTCTCGCGCGCCCGGGTCTCCCGCATCCCCCTGCTCTTCGTGGCGACCTTCCAGTCCGTCGGGATCATGGTCCTGATGAGGGGAGTCGTCGACGGCGGGGAGGAGGCGCGGGCCGTGGTGGCCGGCTCGTCCGTCCTCGTCGTCGCCTTCGTCGCGCTGAACCTGCTCGCGCAGTACTTCGGCCAGCTGCGGGCCGGCGGCGGGCTCGACCACTACGCCACGCTGCCGGTACCGCCGGCCGCCGTGGTCCTCGGCGCGGCGGGCGCGTACGCCTCCTTCACCGTGCCCGGGACGGTCGTCACCGCCGTCATCGGCTCGGTGCTGTTCGGGCTGCCCCTCGGGCACCTGTGGATCCTGGCCGCCGTGGTGCCGCTGGCCGGGGCCGCGCTCGCCGGCCTCGGTGCGGCGCTGGGCCTGCTCGCGCCACGCCAGGAACTGGCGACCCTCCTCGGCCAGCTGGGCATGTCGGCGGCGCTGCTGCTCGGCGTGCTTCCGGCGGACCGGCTGCCGGGGCCGATCGGCTGGGCGCGCGATCTGCTGCCGTCGACGTACGGGGTGGAGGCGCTGGCCCGGACGTTCGGCCCGCGTCCCGACTGGGCCGCGGTCGGGCTCGACCTCGCGGTGTGCGGCGCGGTGGGCGTGGCGTCGCTGGCGGTGGCCACATGGGCCTACCGGCGGGCGGCGGTCCGCTGAGGCGAGGCGCCGGGGCACCTGGCACGATGGCGGGGTGACCGCACCCCTGACACCGCCTCACCAGCCCCCGCACGACGCCCACGCCTGGCCCCCGCCCTACCCGCCGTCGCCCGAGGAGGACGACGTGCCGAGTACGGGGACGGAGTTGCGGCAGGCGGCCGTGGTGGCCGCCGTCTCCGTGGTCGTCGGGGCGGCCCTGGGGCCGCTGTGGCTGTGGCTGGCGCCGCGGGTGCCGCTCATCTCGGACGGCAAGGCGGTCTTCCTGCGCGACAGCGAGGGGGAGTCGGCGATCGGCGCGGACGGCACCTTCGTGCTGCTGGCGCTGGGCTTCGGGGCGGTCGCGGCTCTCCTGGTCTTCCTCTTCCACCGGCACGGCGGCGTGGCGCTGGTCCTGGGCCTCGCGGTCGGGGGTGTGCTGGGTTCGCTGCTCGGGTGGGGCGTGGGGACGTACCTGGGGCCGACACACGACGTGGTGGCCCACGCCAAGGCGGTGGGCCCGAACGTGGTGTTCGACGCGCCGCTGAAGCTGGAGATGTGGCAGGGGGCGATCCTGGCGTGGCCGCTGGCCGCGACCGCCGTCCACCTGGGGTTGACGGCGCTCTTCGGCCCGCGCGACCCGGAGCCGGAGTGGCCCCCGTCGCCCGCCTCGCCGCCGCCGTCCTCGACGCCTCCGCCCGCGCGCGGCTGAAGGCGCTCCGCGCCGGCACGGAGCCGGGGAGGTCCCGCCCCCGCGGGCGGGACCGCCGCTATCCGCGGCCGATCGGGGCCAGTACGGCCGTCGTCAGGGCGGCCAGGTCCGCGGGGGAGAGCTCGACCTCCAGGCCGCGGCGGCCGGCCGAGACACAGATCGTCGGGTGCTCCGAGGCCGAGGCGTCCAGGACCGTGCGCAGGCGCTTGCGCTGGCCCAGCGGGGAGATGCCGCCCCGGACGTAGCCCGTGGTGCGCTCGGCGGCGGCCGGGTCGGCCATGGCCGCGCGCTTGCCGCCGACGGCCGAGGCGAGGGCCTTCAGGTCCAGCTGTCCGGCGACCGGGACCACCGCGACCGTCAGCTCGCCGTCCACGTCCGCGACCAGCGTCTTGAAGACCCGGTCGGGGGAGACGCCCAGCGCCTCCGCCGCCTCCTCGCCGTACGACGGCGACGCCGGGTCGTGGTCGTACGCGTGGAGGGTGAACGGGGTCCCGGCCGCCGCCAGCGCCACCGTAGCGGGGGTGCCGCCGCCGTTCGCCTGCTTCTTCTGCTTCTTCGCCACCGGGCTCCTCCGTCAGTTCGGGCTCGTCGGCGCCCGGGTCAGATCCACCGCCGGCAGCGACGGCAGATGCCGCAGCACCGCCGTCTCGGCCCGCAGCAGCGTCAGCTCCTCACGCAGCCGCGTCGCCGTGTCCGGGGCCTGCAGCAGCCGCTGCTTGGCCGGGGTGTCGAGCACCGCGGCCGCCGCGACCAGGTACGACACCACCGAGGGATCGTCCGGCAGCTCACTCGTCGTCAGGGACCGCTCCCGCGCTCCCGCCAGCCGCTTCTGGTAGCTGCGGAACGCCCGCAGGACGCCCTCGGCGAGGGCGGCCGCCTCGTCGCCCTGTTCCTCCGGGAGCTCCTCGACCTCGGCCACGAGGAACGGCCCGCTCGCGTCGACCGAGAGCAGCTTCACCCGAGTCGTGCCGGTGGCCATCACCTCGAAGCTGCCGTCGGCCCGCTCCCGGATCGTCGCCGCGTCGGCCACGCAGCCGACCCGGTGGAACGCCTGGATGGGGTCGGCGCCGAAGCCCGCGGCGGGGCCCTTCTCCGGCTGCGCCGTCGGATCAGGCATGCCCGGGGCGGTCCGGGCGACCTCCCGGCCGTCGCGGATCGCCACGACGGCGAAGCGGCGCGGCTCCGACTCGTCGGTCTTGAGCAGCTCGCGCATCATGGCGCGATAACGCTCCTCGAAGACGTTCAGGGGCAGCACGAGGCCCGGGAACAGCACCGCGTTGAGCGGGAAGAGAGGCAGGCGAGCGGTGGTCACAGCGGTCAAGCGTAATGGCCGCGGGGCCCGCCTCGACCGGCCCGTCCCCGTCCGGCTTCCCGCAGCGGTGTCGAACGGGCCACTTCGACGCGTACGGCGTCCCGCGCGGCGAGGAACCGGGCGAGCGGATCCTCGCCCACCAGCGTCCAGGGAAACGACGTCGCACAGGGCCCGAGCCGCCGGAACTCCTCCAGCGCCTCGTCCCACCGCCCGCGCCTGACCAGGACGTACACCAGCAGATTGCGGACCTCCGCCGGCCACGGATCGCCGACCGGGTACGCGGCGGACAGCGCGACCGCCCGGTCCGCGGCGGCGTCGATCCGGTCCTCGTGGAGGCGGCCGGTACCGACGAGCAGTTCGGCGAAGGCGGCGCGGGCGGGCAGTGCCTGGATCAGGGAGCCGGGCAGCGCGTCCTCTGCGGCCTGCTCGGCGAAGTCGAAGCACTCGCTGTGCGAGCCGTACCACTGGGCCGAGAGGTACTTCAGGGCGGCGACATGGCAGCCGTAGTGGTGCGGGGAGCGACGGACGGCCTGTTCCCACAGCGTCTCGAACTCCGTGTGCGCGGCATGCGTGCCCCGCGCGTGGTCCAGGGCGAGGCGCCACGGGACGGGATCGCGCGGAGCCGCCTCGGCGGCCGCGTCGATCATCGGGCCCAGCTCCCGCAGCCGTTCGGCGCGGGCCGGGGAATCCCACGCCTTGCGCATCGCGAGCTGCGCCTTGACGAGCAGCGCGTCCGGGTCGCGGGGAGCGGCGGAGAGCCACTGGGCCAGCCAGTCGTCGCGGTTGTAGGCGAAGGTGGCCAGCCGGGCGACATAGCGGTCCCGGTTCTCCCACTCGGCGGCCTCCCGGGTGGCGGCGAGGAGCCTGGCCGCCGGGCCGGGGTCCGCCAGGGCCGCGGCGACCAGCGCCGGCGCGAGCCGTCCGTCCGGCGCGTCGAGCAGCACGTCGTCGTCCGGTGGCAGGACGGCGGCGAGCCGCGGCGCGTGCCGGACGAGTCGGGCGGTGCCGATCAGGGCGCGGAGCAATGACATGGTGCCGCCATTGAAAACCGCAGGTGAGGACGGCGCCAGTGGGGAGCTGTGAAGCTTTGGTGGCGGCGGGAAAGTTGTCCTGACCGAGGTCAAGACAGGGTAAAGAAAGGGGTGAGCCTGGTCGGAATCCGTGCCGTGCGCCCCCCGATCCCCCCTCCGACCGGGCGGCGCGCCCGGGCCGGGCGTGTCCCCCCGCCGCCCGACACGCCCGGCCCCTCCCGCCCCGCCGTCCGGCGCCCCCCCGCGCGCCCTAACCCCGTCGCAACAGCCGGGACGCCCCCGCCGCCACGGTCGTCGCCAGCACCCATCCGAGGAGGATCAGGGCCGTCGCCCCCCACTGCCAGACGCCCTCCAGCCGCCAGTAGCCCTCCTGGCCGAGGTTGATCACCGGAAGCAGCAGGTCCAGCGCGTACAGCGTGGCGTTCCACCGGGGGGACTCCTCCGCCTTCAGCGGCACCGGGTCGTAGCGGGAGAAGGCGATCGCCCCGGCCGCCCAGAGCACCGCCATCCAGAGCGCCGCCCGGCCCGGGCGATAGCCGTACGCCACCGTCCAGTCCTGGAGATAGCCCCAGAGCTTCCCCGCCACCGGGAGCGTCTCCCGTCGCCGCCGTTGCTTGGCGAGCAGGACCACCCGGGCGTCCGCGTCCTCGCCGCTGCTGCGCAGGACCGTCGCCAGGCGTTCGTACGGCTCCGGGGCGTACTCCGGGGTCGCCGCGGCCACCCACTCGAGCCGCCGCGCCAGCGGGAAGTGGCCGTACGGCACCAGGTTCTCGTAGACGAAGCCGTTCATCGCGAGCCCGCCGGGCCCCGGCCAGCTGGTCGACAGGTCGATCAGGGTCACGATCTTGGCGCCGTTGAGCACCACCCGCCCCTCCTCCGGGCGCTCTCCGTTGAACCGCAGCTCCGGCGTGACGATCCGGCGCAGCGACACCTCCTCGCGGCGCGCGCCGTTCAGCATGAAGCGGGCGTAGTGCAGGTCCACCGCGTCGCCGAACCGCCCGTCGTCGAGCCGCACCCCGCCGTGGCACTCGACCGGCTTGCGCCGCGCCCCCCGCACCGGGGTGTACCCGATGCCGTAGGGCGGAGTGGCCGTGGCGTTCCCCGTCGACTCGTACACCCACGCGGCGTTCAGATAGAGCGAGCGCTCCACGGTCAGCTGCGGCGCGTTCAGCGCCCGCCGCTCCTGCGCCCCGCGCAGCACGCTGCCCCGCAGACTCAGCGACACGCCCACCTTCGCCCCGCGCAGGCTCAGCTCGCCGTACGTCTCGATCAGCTCCGCCTGCAGGTCCTGCGCCACCACCAGGCCGTCCGCCGTGATCGCCCGCCCGCGCCGGTCGGGCCAGACCTGGATCTGGTTGATCAGCAGGTCCGTGCCGATCTGCGCGTCGGTGAGCCGGATCCCCCGCTCCACCCGGCAGCGCGGCAGGTGCAGGTCGCCCTGGGTGCTCAGCCGCGCCGCCTCCAGCCGGGGCAGCGCGCACTCCACCATCCGCAGCGTCCCGAAGTGCGCCTCGGGCAGCACGATCTCCTCGTCGAACCGGCAGCGGTTCATCTCGACGTACGGACCGATCGTCCCGCCGGCGAGATTGAGCGCCCCCGATATCCGCACCCCGCGCAGCTTCAGCGCCGCCACCCGCCCCGATCGCGCCGGCGGTCCGTCGAGCAGCAGCAGCGCCACCACCTCGGCGCGCACACTGCGCTCGTCCCCCCAGGGGCGCGGCCCGAACGGATCGTCCAGAGCCGGGTCCCCCTCGCTCATGTCACAGGCCCTGCCGACCCGGAACGCCCACCACATGGACCGCTCCGGGCCCGTGAGACCGTCCGGCATACCGTCCTCGTGCGGCTCGGTCACTGCCGCCCCCTCGCTTTCCACGAACCCGCAATCCTGGATTCGTACAGCCGTTCTTCCCGCTGAGTGACGGACTGAACGCTAACGGTCAGCTGTGGCGACAAGACGCCACTGTGGCTCGTATCAGCCAGTGATACGGACGTCCGGCGCCCGTGGGGCGTCTGAGAGAATTGACCCGTGATCTCTCGAATCGATCTGCGCGACGACACCCTCCCCGAGGGTGCCGCGCTGCGCGACCTGCTGCCCCGTGCCGAGTTCGACGTGGAAGCCGCCCTGGAGAAGGTGCGGCCCATCTGCGAGGACGTACGGCATCATGGCGCGGCCGCGGTGATCGACTACGGCGAGAGGTTCGACGGCGTCCGCGTCGCCGGGCTGCGCGTCCCGGCCGAGACGATCGCCGGCGCCCTCGAGGAGCTGGACCCGGCGGTCCGGGCGGCCCTGGAGGAGTCCATCCGCCGGGCCAGGATCGTCCACCGCGAGCAGCGCCGGACCACCCACACCACCCAGGTCGTGCCCGGCGGCACGGTCACCGAGAAGTGGGTCCCCGTCGAGCGCGTGGGGCTCTACGTCCCCGGCGGCCGCTCCGTCTATCCCTCCTCCGTCGTCATGAACGTCGTCCCGGCCCAGGAGGCCGGCGTCGAGGGCGTGGCCATCGCGTCGCCGCCCCAGAAGGAGTTCGGCGGCCTGCCGCACCCGACGATCCTCGCCGCGTGCGCGCTGCTCGGCGTCGACGAGGTGTACGCCGCGGGCGGAGCCCAGGCCATCGCCATGTTCGCGTACGGCACCGAGGGCACCGAGGACGAGCCCGGCTGCGCCCCCGTCAACCTGGTCACAGGACCCGGCAACATCTACGTCGCCGCGGCCAAGCGCCTCCTCAAGGGCCGCATCGGCATCGACGCCGAGGCGGGCCCGACCGAGATCGCGATCCTGGCCGACTCCACCGCCGACCCCGTCCACGTCGCCGCCGACCTGATCAGCCAGGCCGAGCACGACCCGATGGCGGCCGCCGTCCTCGTCACCGACTCCGAGGAGCTGGCCACCGCCACCGAGGCCGAGCTGAAGACCCAGGTCGCCGCCTCCAAGCACATCGACGACCGGATCGTCCCGGCCCTCGCCGGCCGGCAGTCCGCGATCGTCCTCGTCCGCGACCTGGAGGACGGCCTCACGGTCGTCGACGCCTACGGCGCCGAGCACCTGGAGATCCAGACCGCCGACGCCGCCGCCCTCGCCGACCGGGTGCGCAACGCCGGCGCGATCTTCGTCGGCCCCTGGGCACCCGTCTCCCTCGGCGACTACTGCGCCGGCTCCAACCACGTCCTGCCCACCGGCGGCTGCGCCTGCCACTCCTCGGGCCTGTCCGTGCAGTCCTTCCTGCGCGGCATCCACATCGTGGACTACACCCGCGAGGCCCTCGCCGAGGTCACCCACCACGTGGTGACCCTCGCCGAGGCCGAGGACCTGCCCGCCCACGGCGCCGCCCTCAAGGCGCGCTTCGGATGGAAGGTGCCCGGCCAGTGACCTCGTACGACAAGGTCGGCATCGACGACCTGCCCATCAGGGACGAGCTGCGCGGCAAGTCGCCGTACGGCGCGCCGCAGCTCGACGTCCCCGTCCAGCTCAACACCAACGAGAACCCCTACCCGCTGCCCGAGCCCCTCGTGGCCCGGATCGCGGAGCGGGTCGCCGAGGCCGCCCGCGGCCTCAACCGCTACCCCGACCGGGACGCGGTCGAGCTGCGCACCGAACTCGCCCGCTATCTCACGCGTACCGGAAAGCACCCGGTCACCGTCGAGAACGTCTGGGCCGCCAACGGCTCCAACGAAGTCCTCCAGCAGCTGCTCCAGACCTTCGGCGGCCCCGGCCGCACGGCCATCGGCTTCGAACCCTCGTACTCGATGCACGCGCTCATCGCGCGGGGCACCGGCACCGGCTGGATCTCCGGCCCGCGCGACGAGGACTTCACGATCGACGTCGCCGCCGCGGCCCACGCCGTCGAGCGGAACCGCCCCGACGTCGTCTTCATCACCTCACCCAACAACCCCACCGGCACCGCCGTCGCGGCGGAGACAGTGGAGACGCTGTACGAGGCGGCCCAGGCCGCCAAGCCGTCCCTCGTCGTCGTCGACGAGGCGTACGTCGAGTTCAGCCACCGGGACTCCCTCCTGCCGCTGCTCGAGGGCCGGCCGAACCTGGTCGTCTCCCGCACCATGTCCAAGGCCTTCGGCGCCGCCGGACTGCGCCTGGGCTATCTCGCCGCCCACCGCGCCGTGGTCGACGCCGTCCAGCTGGTGCGCCTGCCGTACCACCTCTCCGCCGTCACCCAGGCCACCGCGCTCGCCGCCCTGGAGCACACCGATACGCTTCTCGGGTACGTCGAACAGCTCAAGGCCGAGCGCGACCGCCTGGTCACCGAGCTGAGGGCCATCGGCTTCGACGTCACCGACTCCGACGCCAACTTCGTGCAGTTCGGCCGCTTCGACGGAGCCGAGGGCTCCCACGCGGCCTGGCAGAAGATCCTCGACCAGGGCGTCCTGGTCCGGGACAACGGCGTACCGGGCCGGCTGCGGGTCACCGCGGGCACCCCCGAAGAGAACGACGCGTTCCTCGATGCGGTTCGCGCTTTGAAGAAGGAGCAGAGTTCATGAGCCGCGTAGGACGGGTCGAACGCACCACCAAGGAGACCTCCGTCGTCGTCGAGATCGACCTCGACGGCACCGGCAAGGTCGACGTCGCCACGGGCGTCGGTTTCTACGACCACATGCTCGACCAGCTCGGCCGCCACGGCCTCTTCGACCTCACGGTCAAGACCGACGGCGACCTGCACATCGACTCCCACCACACCATCGAGGACACCGCCCTCGCGCTCGGCGCCGCCTTCAAGCAGGCCCTCGGTGACAAGGTCGGCATCTACCGCTTCGGCAACTGCACCGTCCCGCTGGACGAGTCGCTCGCCCAGGTGACCGTCGACCTCTCCGGCCGCCCCTACCTGGTGCACACCGAGCCCGAGAACATGGCGCCGATGATCGGCTCCTACGACACGACGATGACCCGCCACATCTTCGAGTCCTTCGTCGCGCAGGCCCAGATCGCGCTGCACATCCACGTGCCGTACGGCCGCAACGCCCACCACATCGTGGAGTGCCAGTTCAAGGCGCTGGCCCGGGCCCTGCGCTACGCCTCCGAGCGCGACCCGCGCGCGGCCGGGATCCTGCCCTCCACGAAGGGCGCCCTGTGACCGGCCTCTCCACCATCCTCATCGTGGTGGGGCTCTTCCTCGCCGGCGGTGTGTACTCCTTCGTCAAGCAGGACATGCCCAAGGGCCTCATCGTGCTGGTGAGCATCGCCTCCGTGATGTGTCTGGTCGCCGGCGTCCTGCGGATTCAGGGGATCTGGGAATGAGCACTGCGAGCACCCCGAAGAAGGTCGTCGTCTTCGACTACGGCTTCGGCAACGTCCGCTCCGCCGAGCGGGCCCTGGCCCACGTCGGCGCCGACGTCGAGATCACCCGCGACTACGACCGCGCCATGAACGCCGACGGACTCCTCGTCCCCGGTGTCGGAGCCTTCTCCGCCTGCATGAAGGGCCTCACGGAGGCCCGCGGCCAGTGGATCGTCGACCGCCGGCTCGCCGGCGGCCGCCCCGTCATGGGCATCTGCGTCGGCATGCAGATCCTCTTCGAGCGCGGCATCGAGCACGGCGTGGAGACCGCGGGCCTCGACGAATGGCCCGGTACGGTCGAGCCCCTCAAGGCCCCGATCGTCCCCCACATGGGCTGGAACACCGTCGACGCGCCCGAGGACAGCCAGCTGTTCGCCGGCCTCGACGCCGACGCCCGGTTCTACTTCGTGCACTCCTACGCGGTGCGCGAGTGGAGCCTGGAGATCGGCAACCCCAACATCCGCGCCCCCAAGGTCACCTGGGCCACCCACGGGGAGCCCTTCGTCGCCGCCGTCGAGAACGGCGCCCTGTGGGCGACGCAGTTCCACCCCGAGAAGTCCGGCGACGCCGGTGCCCAGCTCCTCACCAACTGGATCGAGACCCTCTGATCATGGCTCAGAAGCTTGAACTCCTCCCCGCCGTCGACGTCCGCGACGGCCAGGCCGTCCGCCTCGTGCACGGCGAGTCCGGTACGGAGACCTCCTACGGCTCCCCGCTGGAGGCGGCCCTCGCCTGGCAGCGCTCCGGCGCCGAATGGCTGCACCTGGTCGACCTCGACGCCGCCTTCGGCACCGGCGACAACCGTGAGCTGATCGCCGAGGTCGCCCGCGCCATGGACATCAAGGTCGAGCTCTCCGGCGGCATCCGCGACGACGCCTCGCTCGCCGCGGCCCTCGCCACCGGCTGCACCCGCGTCAACCTCGGCACGGCCGCCCTGGAGACCCCGGAGTGGGTCGCCAAGGTCATCGCCGAGCACGGCGACAAGATCGCCGTCGGCCTCGACGTCCGCGGCACCACCCTGCGCGGCCGCGGCTGGACCCGCGACGGCGGCGACCTCTACGAGACGCTGGCCCGCCTCGACTCCGAGGGCTGCGCCCGCTACGTCGTCACGGACATCGCGAAGGACGGCACGCTCCAGGGCCCCAACCTGGAACTGCTGAAGAACGTCTGCGCCGCCACCGACAAGCCCGTCGTCGCCTCCGGCGGCGTCTCGTCCCTGGACGACCTGCGCGCCCTGTCCGGGCTCGTCCCCGAGGGCGTGGAGGGCGCGATCGTCGGCAAGGCGCTGTACGCCAAGGCGTTCACCCTGGAGGAGGCGCTGGAGGCGGTGGCGTCCGTATGACCGGCTCCGTCCGCAAGGTCGTGACCGGCGCCCCCTGGGAAGAGCAGTTCGGCTACTCCCGCGCGGTGGAGCTGCCCAGCGGCCTGGTCCTGGTCTCCGGCTGCACCTCCATCGTCGACGGACAGATCGCCGGCGGAGGACCGTACGAGCAGACGGTCAACGCCTTCAACGTCGCCATCGCCGCGCTGGGGCAGCTCGGCCTCGGCGCGGAGCACGTCGTCCGCACCCGGATGTACATCACCCACGCCCGGGACGTGGACGACGTCGGCCGCGCCCACAAGGAGCTGTTCGACGCGGTCCGCCCGGCCGCTTCGATGATCATCGTCTCCGGGTTCGTGGACCCGAGCCTGGTCGTCGAGGTCGAGGTCGAGGCGTACCGTCCCGAGGGACAGGGCGGCGGTGAGGGCGCGTGAGCCTCGCCGTACGCGTGATCCCCTGCCTGGACGTGGACAACGGCCGGGTCGTCAAGGGCGTCAACTTCCAGAACCTGCGGGACGCGGGCGACCCCGTCGAGATGGCGAAGCTGTACGACGCCGAAGGCGCCGACGAGCTGACCTTCCTCGACATCACCGCCTCCTCCGGCAACCGGGAGACGACCTACGACGTGGTGCGCCGCACCGCCGAGCAGGTCTTCATCCCGCTGACCGTGGGCGGTGGCGTCCGTTCGGCGGACGACGTCGACAAGCTGCTGCGGGCCGGCGCCGACAAGGTCGGCGTCAACACGGCGGCCATCGCCCGCCCCGAGCTGATCCGGGAGATCGCCGAGCGCTTCGGCCGCCAGGTGCTGGTCCTGTCGGTCGACGCCCGCCGCACGCCAGCCGGGACCTTCGAGGTCACCACGCACGGCGGCCGCAAGGGCACCGGCATCGACGCCGTCGAGTGGGCGCACCGGGCCGCCGAGCTGGGCGCGGGCGAGATCCTGCTCAACTCGATGGACGCGGACGGCACGAAGGACGGCTACGACACCGAGATGATCGCCGCCGTCCGCCGGCACGTCACCGTTCCGGTGATCGCGAGCGGTGGCGCGGGACGTCTCGCCGACTTCCCCCCGGCCATCGAGGCGGGCGCGGACGCCGTGCTCGCGGCCTCCGTCTTCCACTTCGGCGACCTGCGGATCTCGCAGGTCAAGGACGCGCTGAGGGGGGCGGGCCACCCGGTCCGCTGACCTCCGTACCCACGCCCCCCGGGCACGAGCCCCCGCCGGTCCCACCGGCGGGGGCTCGCCCGACACGGCCGGACACACGGCGCCGCGGGCGGCCGAGCGCCACTCGGCGGGACTTTCGACATTCGCCCTAGATCCCCAGCTGCTTCGCCTGGTGCAGCCGGTCCACGGCCTCCCGCTCGCCGTCCACCTCCACCTTCGCCGCGTCCTGCCGGCCGAAGAGGAACATCGTCAGCTCACCGGGCTCGCCGGACACCGTCACCACCGGCGTGCCCCGGTGCGCCACCGCCGTCTGGCCGTTCGGGCGGCGCAGCACCAGGCCCACCGGCGCCTTGCGGCCGAGCAGCCGCGCCCCCTTCTCCAGGCGGGCCCACAGCACGTCCGAGAAGACCGGGTCCAGCTCGCGCGGCGACCAGTCGGGCTGGGCGCGGCGCACGTCCTCGGCGTGGACGTAGAACTCGACCGTGTTCGCCCCCTCGTCCACCTGCTTGATCGTGAACGGCGACATCCGGGGCGGACCCGTACGGATGAGCTGGATCAGCTCCTCGTACGGCTTGTCGGCGAACTCGGCCTGGACCCGGTCGAGCCGCGCCTTCAGCAACGGCACGACCGTCCCGGCCGCCGCGTCGGGCCGGCGCTCGCGCACCACCACATGGGCCGCGAGGTCCCGGGTCGTCCACCCCTCGCAGAGGGTCGGGGCCTCGGGCCCCGCCGCCTCCAACAGGTCGGCGAGAAGAAGTCGTTCACGCTTGGCATGGGTCGACATGCCCGCCAGCGTACGGCGCGGGCCGCCGTTCCGCCCAGTGGACGCCCTGCGGGGCGAACGCGCCGGCCACGGCACAATGGCCGCATGAGCAGCAATCTCGACCCGGCCCTCGCCGCGCGCCTCAAGCGCAGCCCGGACGGGCTCCTCCCGGCCATCGCCCAGCAGTACGACACCGGCGAGGTGCTGATGCTCGGCTGGATGGACGACGAGGCCCTGCACCGCACCCTCACCACCGGCCGCTGCACCTACTGGTCGCGCAGCCGCCGCGAGTACTGGGTCAAGGGCGACACCTCCGGCCACGTCCAGCACGTCAAGTCGGTCGCCCTCGACTGCGACGCCGACACCGTGCTCGTCAAGGTCGACCAGGTCGGCGCCGCCTGCCACACGGGTGCCCGCACCTGTTTCGACGCCGACGTGCTCCCGCTCTCCCAGTAAGGTCAGCCGCCATGGACCTCGAGACCTTCCGCAAGCTGGCGGCCGACCGCCGCGTGATCCCTGTCAGCCGCCGGCTCCTCGCGGACGGCGACACCCCGGTCGGGCTCTACCGCAAGCTCGCCGCCGAACGCCCCGGCACCTACCTCCTCGAGTCCGCCGAGAACGGCCGGTCCTGGTCGCGCTACTCCTTCGTCGGCGTCCGCAGCGACGCCACCCTCACGGTCCGTGACGGCCAGGCCCACTGGCTCGGCACGCCGCCCGTCGGCGTGCCGACCGGCGGCGACCCCCTCCAGGCCCTGCGCGCCACCGTCGAGGCCCTGCACACGCCGCGCGACCTGGCCTCCGGCATGCCGCCCTTCACCGGCGGCATGGTCGGCTACCTCGGCTACGACATCGTCAGGCGCCTGGAGAAGATCGGCGAGCACGGCCGCGACGACCTGCGGCTTCCCGAGCTGACCATGCTCCTCACCAGCGACCTCGCCGTCCTCGACCACTGGGACGGCACGGTCCTGCTGATCGCCAACGCGATCAACCACAACGACCTGGAGACCGGCGTCGACGAGGCGTACGCGGACGCCGTCGCCCGCCTCGACGCGATGGAGGCCGATCTGGCCCGCCCCGTCGGATCCACCCCCGCCGCCCTCCCCGTCTCCGAACTGCCGGAGTTCTCGGCCCTCTGGGGCGGCACGGCCTACCAGGACGCCGTCGAGGACATCAAGGAGCGGATCAGGGCCGGCGAGGCCTTCCAGGTCGTGCCCTCGCAGCGCTTCGAGACCCCCTGTGAGGCCTCCGCGCTCGACGTCTACCGGGTCCTGCGGGCCACCAACCCGTCCCCGTACATGTACCTCTTCCGCTTCGAGAACGGCTTCGACGTCGTCGGATCGTCGCCCGAGGCCCTCGTCAAGGTCGAGGACGGACAGGCGATGCTCCACCCGATCGCCGGCACCCGGCACCGCGGCGCCACACCGCAGGAGGACCACGACCTCGCCGACGAACTGCTCGCCGACCCCAAGGAGCGCGCCGAGCACCTCATGCTCGTCGACCTCGGCCGCAACGACCTGGGCCGGGTCTGCGAGCCGGGCTCCGTCGAGGTCGTCGACTTCATGTCGATCGAGCGGTACTCGCACGTCATGCACATCGTCTCGACCGTGACCGGGCGCGTCGCCGAGGGCAGGACCGCCTTCGACGTCCTCACCGCCTGCTTCCCGGCCGGCACGCTCTCCGGCGCGCCCAAGCCCCGCGCGATGCAGATCATCGAGGAGCTGGAGCCGTCACGGAGAGGCCTGTACGGCGGATGTGTCGGCTATCTCGACTTCGCGGGCGACGCCGACACCGCCATCGCCATCCGTACCGCCCTCCTGCGCGACGGCACCGCGTACGTGCAGGCCGGAGCGGGTGTCGTCGCCGATTCCGACCCGGTGGGCGAGGACGACGAGTGCCGCAACAAGGCGGCCGCCGTGCTGCGCGCGGTCCACACCGCCAACCGGATGAACGCCGCGCCGGGCGCGTAGGGGATAGTGGGGTACGTGAGTGCCGTACCCGTACCCCAGCCCCGAGCCGCACGCGCGAGCGGCGCGGCCACCGCACCCGGTGGCCGCCGCAGCCTCGCCGCGGCCCTCCTGCTCGGCGCCCTCGGAGCCACCGTCGTCCTGCTCTCCGCGGGGCAGATCTGGGCCGAGGGGACCGCGACCGTCGGCGGTGGCACCGTGCCCGTCGAGGCCGACGGCGGCACCGTCACCGGCGTGCCCACGGCGCTCGCCATCGTCGGGCTCGCCGCCCTCGTCGCCGTCTTCGCCGTCCGCCGCACCGGCCGCACCCTCGTCTCCGGGCTCCTCGCCCTCAGCGGCGCCGGCGCGGTGCTCGCCTCCTTCCTCGGCGCCTCCGACAGCGGCGCCCTGGACGCCGAGGCCGCCCGCGTCACCGGCGACACCGCCGCCTCGGTGACCGGCCTGACCCACACCGCGTGGCCCTACGTCACGGCCGCCGGCGCCGTCCTGATCCTGCTCGCCGGGCTCCTCGCCCTGCGCTACGGCGCCGCCTGGCCCGCCATGGGCGGCCGCTACGAGCGCGAGGGCGGTCCCCGGAGCGCCCGTCCGGCCCGCGGGCCCGCCGCCCGGCCCGGCACCGACCCCGACCGCCCCGAGGACCTGTGGAAGGCCCTGGACCGCGGCGAGGACCCCACGCACGACGGCTGAGCGCGACGCGTGCTCCTTGCGCCACCCCGATTCATCCCCGCGCCCCTGTGTGCGGGACAATGACCCTGAGTGTCCGCGCAGGCGTGACCTCACCACTGAGCCACCACCGAGCAACAGCAACGAGGAGCAACTCATGGCGGGCAGCGCCCACGGACACACCCCGGCCGCCTGGACCGGTGTCATCATCTCCTTCATCGGCTTCTGCATCGCCGGAGTCTTCATGGTGGCGGCCAACGTGCCCGGCTTCTGGGCCGGGATCGCCGTCATCGTCCTCGGCGGTGTCGTCGGCCTCGCCATGAAGGCCGCGGGCCTCGGCATGCCCAAGGAGCCCGAGCACGTGGCGGCCGCCCGCGCGGCGGCGTCCGAGAAGGCGCGAGTCTGACGCACGACCCGCGAGAAGGCGCGGTCCGGCCGAGCCGGGCTGCGCCTTCCCGCGTCAGGGGCGAGAATCACCGGGTGGACGCGAAGCCGACGGCCCCCGCCGTGACCGACGAAGCAGCCCCGCCGCCTTCGGCGACCCCGCGGGAGGCGGTGCCCGAGCACCCGCGTCAGCCCACCGCGCCGGTGTTCCGGCCCGGACACGGGCCCCTGCCCGGGCAGCCGGGAGGAGCCGCGCCGCGGTCGCGCGGCCGACGGCTGCTCACCCCCCTCGGCGCGCTCGGCGCCGTCGCCGCCGCCTTCGCCTACGTCGGCACCGTCGACCCCAACGAACCCGGGCACTACCCCGTCTGCCCCCTGCTGCGCTTCACCGGCCTGTACTGCCCCGGCTGCGGCGGTCTGCGCAGCGCCCACGCCTTCGTCCACGGGGAGATCGGGACCGCCCTCGGCGCGAACGCCCTCGCCGTCGTCGGCTACGGCCTCTTCGCCGTCGTCATGGCCGTCTGGCTGATTCGCGCCGTCCGCGGGGTGCCGACGCGCTTCGTGATCTCCCCGCCCTGGTGGTGGGTGATCGGCGCCGTCGTGGGCGTCTTCACCCTTGTGCGGAACCTGCCGTTCGGCGCCGCGCTCGCACCGTGAAGTCCCACCACGTGGGACGCACCTCCACCGGATGCGGGCCTCGGGCCGCGCTGCGGATACCATCGACATGGCTGAACCTGGTTCATCTTCACCAACGTCACCATCACCGTCCCGGAAGGGGGCCTCTCGCGTGAGTGTGCTCGACGAGATCATCGAAGGCGTGCGCGCCGACCTCGCAGAGCGGCAGGCGCGGGTCTCCCTCGACGAGCTCAAGGAGCGCGCCGCCAAGGCGCCGCAGGCCAAGGACGGCGTCGCCGCACTGCGCGGGGACGGCGTCAAGGTGATCTGTGAGGTGAAGCGCTCCAGCCCGAGCAAGGGCGCGCTCGCCGCGATCGCCGACCCGGCCGGTCTGGCCGCGGACTACGAGGCGGGCGGCGCGGCCGTCATCTCCGTGCTCACCGAGGAGCGCCGCTTCGGCGGCTCGCTCGCCGACCTGGAGGCCGTCAAGGCCCGGGTCGACATTCCCGTCCTGCGCAAGGACTTCATCGTCACCGCCTACCAGCTGTGGGAGGCCCGGGCGTACGGCGCGGACCTCGCGCTCCTGATCGTCGCCGCCCTCGAGCAGGAGGCCCTGGTCTCGCTCATCGAGCGTGCCGAGTCCATCGGCCTCACGCCGCTGGTCGAGGTGCACGACGAGGAGGAGGCCGAGCGCGCGGTCGAGGCCGGCGCGCGGGTCATCGGCGTCAACGCCCGGAACCTCAAGACCCTCAAGGTCGACCGCTCCACCTTCGAGCGCGTCGCCCCGGAGATCCCCGCCGGCATCGTCAAGGTCGCCGAGTCCGGCGTCCGCGGCCCGCACGACCTCATCGCCTACGCCAACGCCGGCGCCGACGCGGTCCTGGTCGGCGAGTCGCTCGTGACCGGCCGCGACCCGAAGGCCGCCGTCGCCGACCTGGTCGCCGCCGGCGCCCACCCGGCCCTGCGCCACGGCCGGAGCTGACCCGCCCGTGACCCGACGCCACGACACGCCGCACGCTCCGGGCACCGCCGCCCGGAGCGTGGCGGGCGTGCCGTCGGCGCCCGGTCGCCGCGGCAGGCTCCGCACCGCCGCCGCGCCCGTCCACCCCCCGCTCGCCCGAGGCTGCCGTCCGCGCGGCTGCCGCGCGCCCGCCCGCCGTGTCCACGGCCGCCGGGTGCGGTACGTGATCGGCGACGAGCCCGGCCAGGTCAACGGCATGCGATGGCGCCCGCGCACCGCGCGCGCCACCACGACCACCGCCTGACATCTCGCCCCCTCCGTGGGGGGCCGCGGATGTGCGGCGGCGGCCGGTGCGCGCCTGTCGTGACCGCCAACCGCACGCCACCCGGGGCACACGCCCCGCGAGGAGCAGCCGCATGTCCAGCGAGTTCTTCATCCCGGACCCCGAGGGTCAGGTCCCCAGCGCCGAGGGCTACTTCGGCGCCTACGGCGGCAAGTTCATCCCGGAGGCCCTCGTCGCCGCCGTGGACGAGGTCGCCGTCGAGTACGACAAGGCCAAGGCCGACCCCGAGTTCGCCCGCGAGCTCAACGACCTGATGGTCCACTACACCGGCCGCCCCAGCTCCCTCACCGAAGTGCCCCGGTTCGCCGGGCACGCCGGCGGCGCCCGGATCTTCCTCAAGCGCGAGGACCTCAACCACACCGGCTCGCACAAGATCAACAACGTGCTCGGGCAGGCCCTGCTCACCAAGCGCATGGGCAAGACCCGGGTCATCGCCGAGACCGGCGCCGGCCAGCACGGCGTCGCCACCGCCACCGCCTGCGCCCTCTTCGGGCTCGAGTGCACCATCTACATGGGCGAGATCGACACCCAGCGCCAGGCGCTGAACGTCGCCCGCATGCGGATGCTCGGCGCCGAGGTCATCGCGGTGAAGTCCGGCAGCCGCACCCTGAAGGACGCCATCAACGAGGCGTTCCGCGACTGGGTCGCCAACGTCGACCGCACCCACTACCTCTTCGGCACGGTCGCCGGACCCCACCCCTTCCCGGCCATGGTCCGCGACTTCCACCGGGTCATCGGCGTCGAGGCCCGCCGCCAGATCCTGGAGCGCGCCGGACGCCTGCCCGACGCGGCCGTCGCCTGCGTCGGCGGCGGTTCCAACGCCATCGGCCTCTTCCACGCCTTCATCCCCGACAGCGGCGTCCGGCTGATCGGCTGCGAGCCGGCCGGCCACGGCGTCGAGACCGGCGAGCACGCCGCCACCCTCACCGCCGGCGAGCCCGGCATCCTGCACGGCTCCCGGTCGTACGTCCTCCAGGACGACGAGGGCCAGATCACCGAGCCGTACTCCATCTCGGCCGGCCTGGACTACCCCGGGATCGGCCCGGAGCACGCCTACCTCAAGGACACCGGCCGCGGCGAGTACCGCGCCGTCACCGACGACGAGGCCATGCAGGCCCTGCGGCTGCTCTCCCGCACCGAGGGCATCATCCCGGCCATCGAGTCGGCGCACGCGCTGGCCGGCGCGCTCCAGGTCGGCAGGGAGCTGGGCGAGGACGGACTGATCGTCGTCAACCTCTCCGGACGCGGCGACAAGGACATGGACACGGCCGCCCGGTACTTCGGCCTGTACGACACAGACGCGGCCGCCGTCGAGGCCGACGCCGCCGCCGAGGACGGCGCGGGCGAGATCCGGAGGGACACCAAGTGAGCGGCAACATCCAGCTTCTCGGCGACACCCTGGCCAAGGCGAAGGCGGAGAACCGCGCGGCCCTCATCGCCTACCTTCCGGCCGGGTTCCCGACCGTGGACGGCGGCATCGCGGCCGTCAAGGCCGTGTTCGAAGGCGGGGCCGACATCGTCGAGGTGGGGCTGCCCCACAGCGACCCGGTGCTGGACGGCCCCGTCATCCAGACCGCCGACGACATCGCCCTGCGGGGCGGCGTCAGGATCGCCGACGTCATGCGCACGGTCCGCGAGGCGCACGCCGCCACCGGCAAGCCGGTGCTCGTGATGACGTACTGGAACCCGATCGACCGCTACGGCATCGAGCGCTTCACCGAGGAGCTGGCCGCGGCCGGCGGCGCCGGCTGCATCCTGCCCGACCTGCCGGTCCAGGAGTCCGCGACCTGGCGCGAGCACGCCGACAAGCACGGTCTCGCCACCGTCTTCGTCGTCGCGCCGAGCAGCAGGGACGAGCGTCTGGCCACCATCACGGCCGCCGGTTCGGGCTTCGTCTACGCCGCCTCCCTGATGGGCGTCACCGGCACCCGCGAATCGGTCGGCGAGCAGGCCGCCGACCTCGTCCGCCGCACCCGCGCCACGGCCGGGCTGCCGGTGTGCGTCGGCCTCGGCGTCTCCAACGCCGAGCAGGCCAAGGAGGTGGCGGCCTTCGCCGACGGCGTCATCGTCGGCTCCGCGTTCGTCAAGCGCATGCTCGACGCGGAGGACGAGGCCGCCGGGCTCGCCGCCGTAAGGGAACTGGCGGGCGAACTCGCCGAGGGCGTGCGGCGCGCCTTGTAGCCCGTATGGGTGGACTGTGACCGGGGAGGCGCGTACGTGCCTCCCCGGTTCGTTGCTGAGGGCGTGAGCGAGAAGAACCGAGACGGTAAGCAGAGCGCGCGGGAGCGCCTCAAGGAGCAGCGCGACCGCGACAAGGCGCGCGAGAAGCAGAGGCGCGTCCTCATCGTGTCGGCGGCGGTCGTCGGCGTCCTCGGCCTGGCCGCGGTCGTCGGGGTGATCGCGGCCAACAGCGGCGGCAAGGACAGCGGCTCCGACAAGGCGGGACCGGTGGTGGCGCCCACCGGCGCGATCGGCGACGACGCGCCGGCGATCCCGACGGGGCGGACGGACGCTCCGGCGACGCTCACCATCTGGGAGGACTTCCGCTGCCCGGCGTGCGCGTCCTTCGAGAACGCGTTCCGGGACACCATCCACGAGCTGGAGGCGTCCGGCGCCCTCAAGACGGAGTACCACCTGGCCACCATCATCGACGGCAACATGGGCGGCAGCGGCTCCCTGCGCGCGGCGAACGCCGCCGCGTGCGCCCAGGACGCCGGCAAGTTCACGGCGTACCACGACGTGCTCTACATCAACCAGCCGCCGGAGACCGACGACGCCTTCGCGGACAACGCCAAGCTGCTGGAGCTGGCCGCGAAGGTGCCGGGCCTCGACACCCCCGCTTTCCGCAGCTGCGTCGAGGACGGCACCCACGACAGCTGGGTCGGCAAGTCCAACACGGCCTTCAAGAACAGC
Organism: Streptomyces sp. NPDC053755; assembly: GCF_040677675.1. Lineage (NCBI taxonomy): Bacteria > Bacillati > Actinomycetota > Actinomycetes > Kitasatosporales > Streptomycetaceae > Streptomyces > Streptomyces sp. NPDC053755. The sequence goes on from NZ_JBFASK010000006.1 coordinate 50,685, forward strand.
GACTTCCGCGGCACCCCGTCGGTGCTCCTCGACGGAGAATCGATCTTCCCGACGAAGGGGAGCGAGCAGATCTCCCCGGAGAACCTCAAGAAGTGGGTCGCCGAGGCCGGCAAGGGCAAGAAGCCCGGCACGGCCTCCCCGGAGGCCACCGGCTGAGACCGGTAGTTACGCATACGTTGCCGGGCGGGCTGCCGTCCCGCCCGCCCGGCAGGGTAGCGTCGGTCCTGCCATGGACCTTGCCTACATTCCCAGCCCGTCGACCGGTGTGATCAATCTCGGACCGGTTCCGCTGCGCGGCTATGCCTTCTGCATCATCATCGGTGTCTTCGTCGCCGTCTGGTACGGCAACAAGCGCTGGATCGCCCGGGGCGGCAAAGCCGGCACCGTGGCCGACATCGCCGTCTGGGCGGTGCCCTTCGGCCTCGTCGGCGGCCGGCTCTACCACGTGATCACCGACTACCAGCTGTACTTCAGCGAGGGTGAGAACTGGGTCGACGCCTTCAAGATCTGGGAGGGCGGCCTCGGCATCTGGGGCGCCATCGCGCTCGGCGCGGTCGGTGCCTGGATCGGCTGCCGCCGCCGTGGCATCCCGCTGCCGGCGTACGCGGACGCCATCGCGCCCGGCATCGCCCTCGCCCAGGCGATCGGCCGCTGGGGCAACTGGTTCAACCAGGAGCTGTACGGCAAGCCCACCGACCTGCCGTGGGCCCTGAAGATCAGCGCCGGTGCGAACCGCGAGCCCGGGCTCTACCACCCGACCTTCCTGTACGAGTCGCTGTGGTGCATCGGCGTCGCTCTGCTCGTGGTCTGGGCGGACCGCCGCTTCCGGCTGGGCCACGGGCGGGCCTTCGCCCTCTACGTCGCCGCGTACTGCGCCGGCCGCGGCTGGATCGAGTACATGCGCGTCGACGAGGCGCACCACGTCCTCGGCCTGCGCCTGAACGTGTGGACGGCGATCGTCGTCTTCGTCCTGGCCGTCGTCTACATCGTGATCTCGTCGCGGGTGCGCCCGGGGCGGGAGGAGATCGTGGAGCCCGAGACGAAGGGCGACAAGGCGTCCGGCCGGTCCGAGGACGCGGACGACAAGGGCGCGGAGGACGCGGAGGGCTCCGAGGACGGGGCCGCCGACGCCCAGGACTCCGCGACCGGCTCGGCGTCCGGCTCCGGGGACTCCGGCGGGGCCTCCGGCTCCGCCCAGGGCGGGGAGCCGGCGGACGCGCCGCGGGACGGCGCGTCCGCCAAGGACGGCGCCGACCACGGAGCGGGAGCTTCCGGCAAGAGCTGACCCTCCTCCCTTCGCGCACAGGGCCGCCCGGTACCGAGAGGTGCCGGGCGGCCCTGTCGTCGTACACCGCCCGGTCGTCGTCCTACGCCCTCGCGGCCAGGGCCAGCACGCGGCGGGCGCCGTCCACCACGGCCGCGTCGACGAAACGCCCGTCCGGAAGGGCCAGGGCACCCGCCTCCGCCTCCGCCGCCTTGACGACCTCCTCGGCCGCGGCGACCTCGTCGGGCGTCGGGAGGTACGCCTGCTCGATGACGGGGAGCTGGCGCGGGTGGATCGCCGCCCGGCCCAGGAAGCCGAGGGACCGTCCCCGGGCGCAGTCGGCCGCCAGCGTGTCCAGGTCGCGTACGTCGGGGTGGACGGACTGGGCGGGGGGCGGGAGGCGCGCCGCGCGGGCGGCGACCACGACGCGGCTGCGCGGCCAGTCGAGACCGCTGTCGTAGCGTAGCCCCAGGTCGGCGCGGAGGTCCGCCTCGCCGAGGGCGATGCCGTGGACGGCCGGATGGGCCGAGGCGATGGCGTAGGCGTGCTCGACCGCCAGCGCGCTCTCCAGGAGCGGGAAGAGCGGAACGCCGGGGAACGCTTCGGCGATCCGGTGGATGTCAGTGGCGTGTGTCACCTTGGGAACGCGGAAACCGCCGAGGCCGGGGAGGGAGGCCAGGGGAGCGATGTCCCGGGGGGTGTGGATGCGGACGTGGACCGGCACGGGGTGGGGGTCGGAGAGCAGATCGACGGTGGCGGAGAGGGCGTATGCCTTGCGTTCCGGCGCCACCGCGTCCTCCAGGTCGACGATGACCACGTCGGCGCCGGAGGTCAGGGCCTTGCCGACGACGGCGGGGCGGTCGCCTGGGGCGTACAGCCAGGTGAGAGGGTGGCTCATACGGCTCCCTCGGCGCGCAGCGCGCTGATCTCGGCGGCGGAGAGGCCCAGCTCGGCGAGCACGTCGGCGGTGTCGGCGCCGTGAGGGCGGCCTGCCCAGCGGATCGCGCCGGGGGTGTCGGAGAGCCGGAAGAGGACGTTCTGCATGCGGATCGGACCCAGCTCGGGATCGGGGACCTCGGTGACGGTGTCCAGGGCGCGGTACTGCGGATCCTCCATCACGTCCCGGATGTCGTAGACGGGCGCGATCGCGGCCTCGGCCTTCTCGAAGGCGGTCATGGCCTCCTCGCGGGTGTGGCGGGCGATCCAGGTGCCGACCGCCTCGTCGAGGACGTCCGCGTGGTCGGCGCGGCCTGCTCCGTCGGCGAACCAGGGCTCGTCGATCAGTTCGGGGCGGCCGACCAGCCGCAGGACGCGCTCGGCGATGGACTGGGCGGAGGTCGAGACGGCGACCCAGGAGCCGTCGGCGGTGCGGTAGGTGTTGCGAGGGGCGTTGTTGCGGGAGCGGTTGCCGGTGCGCGGCTGGACGTAGCCGAGCTGGTCGTACCAGAGGGGGTGCGGTCCGATGACGGAGAGCATCGGTTCGATGATCGCCATGTCCACGACTTGGCCGCGGCCGGTGGCCGTCCTGGCGGCGATCGCGGTCATCACCGCGTACGCCGTCGCCAGGGCGGCGATCGAGTCGGCGAGACCGAAGGGGGGAAGGGTGGGCGGACCGTCCGGCTCGCCGGTGATGGAGGCGAAACCGCTCATGGCCTCGGCGAGGGTGCCGAAGCCGGGGCGGTGGGAGTACGGCCCGAACTGCCCGAAGCCGGTGACCCGGGTGAGGACCAGCTCGGGGTTCACGGCGGAGAGCTCCTCCCAGCCCAGACCCCAGCGTTCCAGGGTGCCGGGGCGGAAGTTCTCCACGATCACGTCGGCGTCGGCGGCGAGCCGCAGCAGGGTGTCCCGGCCGCCGGGGGCGGACAGATCGAGGGTCATCGTCCGCTTGTTGCGGCCGAGGACCTTCCACCACAGGCCGACTCCGTCCTTGGCGGGGCCGTGCCCACGGGACGGGTCCGGCTTGCGGGGATGCTCGATCTTGACGACGTCGGCTCCGAAGTCGCCCAGCATCATGGCGGCCAGGGGCCCGGCGAAGAGGGTGGCGAGGTCGAGGACGCGCAGGCCCTGGAGAGGGGCCGCCTTCCCGGGGGGCGTCAGCGGGGGCCTCATACGGCGTCGACCTCCCGCCCGGTGAGGGAGGCGTGGGCCGTGTCGATCTCGGAGCGGTACGGCATCGAGGAGGAGGCGCCCGTCCGCTGGACGGAGAGCGCGGCGGCGGTCGACGCCCAGGCCAGCGCCTCGGGGACGGGGCGGCCCTCGCCGAGGGCGACCGCGAGCGCGCCGACGAAGGTGTCCCCGGCGGCGGTGGTGTCCACGGCCCGGACGGGGGGAGCCGGGACGGTGACCGGTTCGCCGCCCCGGGCGAGGTAGAGGCTGCCCGCGGCGCCGAGGGTGATGACCACCTCGGGCACGTCCCGCAGCAGCGCCGCCGCGGCGGCGTGCGGGTCGGCGATGCCCGTGAGCGCGGCCGCCTCGTGCTCGTTGGGCACCAGGAGGTCGGTCGCGGCGAGGAGTCCGGCGGGAAGCGGCTGGGCGGGGGCGGGGGTGAGGACGGTACGGACGCCGAGGCGGCGGGCGGTGGCGGCGCCTTCGGCGACGACGGAGAGGGGGAGTTCGAGCTGGAGGAGGAGGGCGTCGGCGGTGCCGATCAGGGCCTCGTCGCCGTGGGTGAGGGAGGTGACGGTGCCGTTGGCGCCGGGGACGACGACGATCGCGTTGCCGCCCTCGTCGTCGACGACGATGTGGGCCGTGCCCGAGGGGCCCTCGGAGGTGCGCAGCAGGTCGGTCTCGACCCCCGCCCCCTCCAGCGCGGCCCGCAGCCGCAGGCCGAAGTCGTCGTCGCCGACCGCGCCGATCATCGCGACCTCGGCGCCCGCCCGGGCGGCCGCGACGGCCTGGTTGGCGCCCTTGCCGCCGGGAATGGTCCGGAACTCCCGGCCCGTGACGGTCTCTCCGCGTGCGGGGGCCCTGGGCACGAAGGCGACGAGGTCCATGTTGGTGCTGCCGAGCACCACGATGCCGGTCATGGGTGTACTGCCTCCAGATGCGTCAGTTCGGCCAGGGTGTCGAAGCCGATGCCGTCGAAGGACGGGACCGAGGTCGACAGTCGGTTCTTGAGGGGGGAGGTCCAGCGCGTGGGCAGCCGGTCGGGGTGGCCGGCGAGCAGACCGGCGACCGATCCGGCGGTGGCGCCGTTGGAGTCGGTGTCCCAGCCGCCGGAGACCGCCGCGCACAGGGAGCGGGAGAAGTCGCCGTCGGCATGGGTGAGCGCGGCGGCGAGCAGGGCGGCGTTGGGAACGGCATGGACCCAGTGATACCCGCCGAGCGCGGCGTGCAGCCGGTCCACGACGGCGTCGAAGTCGGCGGTCGCGCAGGCGGTGTCGATGCCGAGGCGCACGGCCTCGGCGAGGCGTGAGCGGGGAGGGATGACGGTGAGACCGGAGGCCAGCGCCTGGTGGACGTCGGCGGTGCCGGTCGCGGCGGTGGCGAGGACCGCGGCGACGAACATGGCGCCGTAGACGCCGTTCGCGGTGTGGGTGAGCGTCGCGTCCCGGTGGGCCTGCGCGGCGGCGGCGGCCGGGTCGCCCGGGTGGGTCCAGCCGTGGACGTCGGCCCGGATCTGGGCGCCGATCCATTCGCGGAAGGGATTGCGTCGGACGGCGGTCAGCGGGGGTTCGACACCGTCGAGGAGGTTGCGGTAGGCGACGCGCTCGGCCGTGAAGGTGCGGCCGGCGGGCAGCTCGTCGAGCCAGAGGCGGGCGACGTCCGCGGTGGTGAAGTCGCGGCCGTACCGCTGGAGGAGCAGCAGGTTGAGGAGGGGGTAGTTGAGGTCGTCGTCCTCGGGCATGCCGTCGATGTTCTCGGCCAGCGAGGTGGGTGCGGAACGGCGGTTCCAGGGGTGGGCGGCGAGCAGCTCGGGAGGCACGCCCTTGGCGGTGAACCAGGAGCGGAGCGGCCAGTTGCCGGCGGCGCGGGCGAGGGCGCGGATGGCGGGGAGGGGCAGCTTCTCGACGGGCTTGCCGAGCAGGCATCCCGCGGCGCGGCCGAGCCAGGCGGCGTGGAGACGGTCGCGGAGCGGGGAGGGCTCCGTCGGCCCGGGGGCGGCGGGCCCGGTGGCAGCGCGGGGGAGCGGGGGAGGAGCGGCGCCGGTGGGCGGGGGAGGTGCGCTGCCGGGGGTGCTCGCGACGGCCCGGATGGCGGCGAGGCCGGTGGGTTCCCGGAGGGCCAGGGGGGAGGGCAGGGCGGCCAGTTCGTCGAGGAGGCGTTCCGCCAGGGGGCGGAGGTCGGGGCGCGGGGTCGGCGAGGCGCCCGCGAGGGGAGGCGCCGGTCTGCCGCCCGCCGCCTGCCAGCGGGCCGCGATCGAGGAGGCGTCGCGGCCGTCCTCCGCCGCCTGGCGGAGTTCGTGCCCGACCAGGTCCTCCGGCTGCACCCAGGTGACGCGCAGGTTCATCGGTCCGCGCTCGTCAGGGCCGCGTACGCCGACTCGTGCGCCCGGCGCCGGGCGGTGTCCCGCTCGAAGACCTCCCGTGCGACCGCGCTCAACGCCGCCGCCGGGGCGTGCAGATCCAGACGGCTCGCCTCGGCGACCCGCTTCGCCCAGTCGGCGGGCACGGCGGACTCGCCGTGCAGGGCGCCCACGACCGCCCCCGCCATCGTCGCGATCGAGTCGCAGTCCCGCCCGTAGTTGACCGCGCCCAGCACCGTACGGCGGTAGTCGCCCTCGCCCACCAGGAGCATCCCCAGGGCCACGGGCAGCTCCTCGATGGCGTGCAGACGCGACGGGCGGCGCGCGCCGAGGGACGGCGCGCGGTAGTCCGGGCCCACCGAGTCGAAGGGCGCCACCGCGGCGCGCAGCGGTACCAGGGCCGACTCGAAGTCCGTGTACCGGACGGCGACTTCGGCGACCGCCTCGATCGCCGCCCGGGTGCCGTCCTTCGCGAGGGAGAGTGCGGTGTCCACCACGGAGGCGGGTGTGGCGGAGGGGTCGCAGGCCGCCGCCACCGCCGCGGCGAACACCCCCGCCGCCTCCCTGCCGTAGGAGGACTGGTGCGCGCCCGCGACGTCCAGCGCCTCGGCGTACGCGGCCCGCGGGTCGGCCGCGTTGACCAGCCCGACGGGCGCCATGTACATCGCCGCACCGCAGTTGACGACGTTCCCGTTGCCCGCCTCGCGGGGGTCGACATGGCCGTAGTGGAGCCGCGTCACGATCCACTTCTCGGCGAGGAAGATCCGCTGGAGGGGAAGGGCTTCGGCCTCCAGCTCCGGGATCCAGACGGGGTTCGCGATGAGTTCGGGCACCAGGTGGTCCGCCACCGCGAACGCGTCGAGGTGGTCGCGCACCGTCGCGTACACCCTGACGAGGGCGTGCGTCATCAGGGTGTCGTCGGTGACGTGCCCGTCGCCCTTGTGGTACGGCGCGATGGGACGGGCCGTGCGCCAGGAGTCGCCGTTCCAGGGGCCGACGATGCCGGTGATCCGGCCGCCGTGGCGCTCCAGGATCTGGGTCGGGGTGTAGCCCTCGACGGGGCCGCCGAGGGCGTCGCCCACGGCGGCCCCGACGAGGCTGCCGGTGATCCGGTCATCCAGTGTGGGTGTCATGCCGGAATTGTCCACCCGTGGCGGCCGGTTCCGTGTCTCCCAGCAGCCCGGCGAGTTCGACCAGATCCGTGCCCGCGAGGCGGGGGAGCGCGCAGCCCGCGAGAGTGCGGCAGGCGTCGCGCCAGGTGGCGGGGACGGAGCCGCCGCCCCCGAGCGCCCCGGTGAGGGCGCCCGCGAGCGCGGGGGCGGAGTCGGCGACGCGGGAGAGGCAGGCGGCCGCGGGCACGGCCGCCGCCGTGCGGCCTCGTGCGGCGATCGCGAGGGCGAGGGCGACGGGGACGGTCTCGGCAGCGGCGATGCCGTAGCTGTAGACGTGGTCGACGATCTGGTGTTCCAGGAGGGGGACGAGTTCGAAGGCGGACTCCGCGTCCTGGGCCATCTTCACGGCCTGCCGGGCGTTGCGCCCGATCTCGGTGGCGGGCGGGAGCTGGGCGAGCCCCGCCGCCACGGCGTCGTCCACGGCCGCCCCGCCGAGCGCGGCGGCGACGGCCGCCGCCATCGCGCGGGCTCCGTGGACACCGTCGCCGTCCTGGGTGTACCGGGCGTCGAACTCGGCGAGTTCGGCGGCCGCGACCGGGTCGCCCGGGTGGACGACCGCGAGCACGACGGCGCGGACGCAGGCGGCGTCGTCGAAGAAGTGCGGGTTGTCGTGGCCGGTGGCCGGCGGGCGCAGACCGGTGGCGAGATTGCCGAGCCCGGCGCGGACCGAGATCCGGGCCCGCAGGGGCAGGACGGCGGACTCCACCTCGGGAGCGCGGTCGGCGGCGGCGGCGATCTGGCCGGCGAGCGCGTTCCAGGCGAGGTCGACGGCGGCCCGGAGACGGCGGTCGGGAGCGAGGGAGGAGAAGAGGGGACCCGCGGCGGCGAGGACGGCCTCGGCGGTGAAGACGGCCCACTCGGCGTCGTCCGAGGGGCCGAGGCGCAGCGGCTCGGGAGGCTGGTTGAGGGCGATGGGCACGGGAAGGGTGGTGGTCGCGTTCTGCTCGGCGAACGTGTCGAGTTCGCGGGTGAGCCGGCGGGTCCACTCGGGCATGCGGGCGGCGCGGTGCCGGGCGGCCGGCCAGCCGGCGGCGTCGCCCGCCGCGAGACCGAGGAGCAGTCCCTCGACGCGGTCGGTGCGGGACCGCCCGCCCCCCACGCCCGTCCCGGGAGCGACCTCCGCGGTCCCGGAAGCATCCCCGCGGCCGGAGGCGCCGGGCCGGGAGGGCAGCGGCCGGCCGTCGGCGCCTCCGTGGGGGCCCGGGTCCTCCGCCGTTCGCGGGGTGCCGGGCCGGGAGGGCTGGGGTCGGCCGTCGTCCCATGCGGTGTCGCCGAAGGGCAGGACGGCGGGAGGCCCGGCCACGGCCGGAGGCTCGGTCAGAGAGGGGGCGGCGGCCACGGCCGGAGGCTCGGTCAGAGAGGGGGCGGCGGCCATGGTGGAGGGCTCGGTCAGAGAGGGGGCGGCGGTCGCGGCGGAGGCTCCGGAGCCGTAGGCGCGGGGGGTGGAGTCCGTCGTCGTCATGCCGCCTCCTCCTCGTCCGCCGTCAGCAGGTCGGCGATGTCCAGGACGTGATAGCCCCGCATCGACGGCAGACAGCTGCCCTTCACCGGGCCGATCGCCGTCGCCCATTCCTCCGGGATCGCCGAGGCGCCCGCCGCCGCGCCGGCCAGCGCGCCCGCGACCGCCGCCGTGGTGTCGGCGTCCCGGCCCATGTTGACCGCGGTCAGGACGGCCGTACGGAAGTCGCCCCGCGCCGCCGCGAAGGCGCCGAAGGCGAGGGCGACGGCCTCGGGGGCCAGGTCCGTCCACGGGTATCCGCCGATGACGACCGCCGAGCGGACGGTGCGCTCCCTGGTCAGGGGGTCGGGCTGGATGCGCTGGGCCGCCACCACCGCGCGGCGCATCGACCGGGCCGTCCACGAGTCCATCGGGACGACGGAGAGCGCGGCCGCGATGACCGAGGTCACCGACGCGCCCGTCATCGCCGCAGCGACGCCGGCCGCGACCGCCTGGCCGCCGTAGATCCCCTCGCCGTCGTGGCTGACGCTGCCGTCGATGGCGACGAGCCTGGCCGCCTCGGACGGGCGCCCCGCCGCGAACACCCCGAACGGGGCGGCGCGCATGGCGAGCCCGTCCGACCAGGCGTGACGGTGCTGGGCTGAGATGGGGGCGGCGAGGCCCCGCCGGAGGTTCTCCAGGGTGCCGCGCTCGCTGAACCCGGCGCCCCGGAAGGGGCCCTCGTCCAGGTCGGCGATCCAGTGGTGCCAGGCCCGTTCCACATGGCGGACGGTCAGTGCCGAGCCGTGCCGGGCGAGCAGCAGTCCGGAGAAGATCGCGTACTCCGTGTCGTCGGTCCCGGCCGGCCGGTCCGTCACGAAGCCCTCGATCCGGCCCCAGCGGCGGCGGATCTCCGAGGGACGCATGTTCTCGGCGGGGGCGCCGAGTGCGTCGCCGACCGCGAGGCCGAGCAGTGCGCCTCGGGCGCGCTCGCGCGTGCCGCAGATCCTGGTCCCCGTCTCGCTCACCATCTCGCTCCCCTTTCACGGTTCCCTGATCTGTCCCCGCGAGGGGCGGGAAGCGTGCGCGGAATCGTTTCTGTCACCCGCCTGACACCACGTCGAAAAGATCAGGGGAGCCTTACTAAGTACGGCCTGCCTTGCTGGCGCACCCCTTACATCGCGCGTATTTTCGACAGTGCTGGGGGTGGCGGGGTCAGCCCGACCCGCTGGAACGACAGGGGAGAAGCATGTCCATCATCGAAACCGAGGCACCGCTCCACGAGGCGCACCGCGACAACCACACGCACCGTGACGTGAACGGCGGATGGCTGCGCCCCGCCGTGTTCGGAGCGATGGACGGACTCGTCTCCAACCTCGCCCTCATGACCGGTGTCGCCGGCGGCGCGGTCTCCCAGCAGACCATCGTGATCACCGGCCTCGCCGGACTCGCGGCCGGCGCGTTCTCCATGGCGGCCGGCGAATACACCTCCGTCGCCTCGCAGCGGGAGCTGGTCCAGGCCGAGCTGGACGTCGAGCGCCGGCAGCTGCGCAAGCACCCCGTCGACGAGATGGAGGAGCTGGCCGCGCTGTACGTCTCCCGTGGGGTCGAGCCCGCCCTCGCCCGCGAGGTGGCGATGCAGCTCTCCCGGGACCCCGAGCAGGCGCTGGAGATCCACGCCCGCGAGGAGCTGGGCATCGACCCCGACGACCTGCCCTCGCCGATGATCGCCGCCGTGTCGTCGTTCGGCTCGTTCGCGCTCGGCGCCCTGCTCCCCGTGCTGCCGTACCTGCTCGGGGCGACAGCGCTCTGGCCCGCCGTGCTCCTCGCCCTTGTCGGGCTCTTCGCCTGCGGCGCTCTCGTGGCCCGGGTGACGGCCCGCAGCTGGTGGTTCAGCGGCCTGCGCCAGCTCGTCCTCGGTGGGGCCGCCGCGGCCCTCACGTACGGCCTCGGCATGCTCTTCGGAGCGGCACTCTGACGCCCGCGCCCGGAACT